>CAMLEM010000207.1 GCA_946479005.1 uncultured Chitinophagaceae bacterium
CCGCTGCTGTCCGGAGCGGTATCCACGTGCGCGCAAAAACAGATCGTCGGTACTGATTTCGTGCTATTCGCCGGGATCGTGGCATATACGTAGCCCCATTCATCCATATGTGCATCGGCCAGCCCGATCTCTTTCAATTCCTTCACAAGAAGCGATGAAAGGTCCTTTTGCTTTTCCGTGGTAGGATGTGAATTGGATAAAGGATCGCTTTGAGTATCTATTTGTACATAGCGCTGAAATCTTTCGGCTGCGGTGAACTTATATTTTTCAAACATAAATTTCGTTGGGGGGACTAATTTCCGCCAAAAAGTTGAATCCATTGCAAAAAAAGAAAGGTCCGGCAAAACCAAACCTTTCACCCTGCATTTGATGAATTTGATCTATGGCATAATGATCAGCGGTTTCTTTCCCACGATCTCCACCAGCTCAAGTTCGAAGATGAGGTCCTGGCCGGCCAGCGGATGGTTCGCGTCAAGCACTACTGAACTTTCCTTTATTTCTGCAACGATCACCTGGTGATTATTGCCGGCGCCATCACTCATCATCAGCGGCATCCCGGCTTCCAGCTCCATATCGGAAGGGAACCTGTCTTTCGGCATATCGATCATCATATCCTCGCGGCGGGGGCCATAGGCCTCTTCCACGGGAATATTGATGGTTTTCTTTTCTCCTTCCTGCATTCCGGAAACCCCTTCATCGAATCCTTTGATCACGGAACCACTTCCCAGCTGGAACTCCAGGGGTTCCCTCCCCTGGGAAGAATCAAATGTTTCACCCGAAACCAGTTTACCGTGGTAATGAACTTTCACTTTATCGCCTGATTGCGCCTGTGCCATAATTAATAATTTGATGCAAGTTACCTCCTAATTCCCATTTGCAACCATTCAAATATTATTGCCCTCTCTCCCTGGCAAATGCGCTATTTTGAGTTCTGTAAACACATTGAAATGAACCGATTTACAGTCGTACTATTAATTTTATTCTTTTCTCTTCCTTCCCTGGCCCAGCAGGATAAACCTGTTCTCGCGGGCGCCGACCGGATCCCCGTTTACCTTCCTCTCCTGAAGGGAAAATCCGTCGGTATTTTTGCCAACCAAACCTCGATGGTGGGTAAAACACACCTGGTTGACACCTTAAGAAATTTGGGGGTCGAAATCAAAGTGATCTTTGGCCCCGAACACGGATTCCGCGGAACTGCGGATGCCGGAGAGAAACTGGGTAATTACACCGATGAACGAACAGGCATCCCGGTAGTTTCCCTATACGGGGCGAAAAGGAGGCCCAGCGCAGACGACGTAAAAGATGTTGACCTGCTGATCTTCGATATCCAGGACGTGGGTGTGAGGTTCTATACCTACATCTCTTCCCTGGAAGAATTTATGGAAGCCGCTTTTGAATTAGGAAAGCCGCTGATGATCCTCGACAGGCCCAATCCAAATGGCCATTACGTGGACGGCCCTGTTCTCGACACGAAATACCGCTCCTTCGTGGGAATGCAACCGGTTCCCATCGTGTATGGGATGACGATCGCAGAGTATGCGATGATGATCGCGGGAGAAGGATGGCTTAGTGATAAAGCAAACGCCCGGTATGCATATTATAAAACAGCACAGAATTCACCCGATACCCCTTTTCATTTCCAGGTCATTAAAAACGGGAACTACACGCATAAAACAAAATATGTACTGCCTGTACGGCCCTCCCCTAATCTCCCCAATATCCAGTCCATCTATCTTTATCCCTCCACCTGCTTTTTCGAAGGCACTGTGCTGAGTGAAGGCAGGGGTACTTCCAAACCTTTCCAGGTGTTTGGGCACCCGGATCTTCCCAAGGACCTGTATGCTTTCACACCCCAACCCAATGAAGGAGCGAAGAATTCCAAACATTATGGTAAGACCTGCTATGGCTGGGATCTCTCCGGCAGCGTGGAGGATGTGAGCCGATTGGTGAACGACCGGATCCAGCTGAAATGGCTGCAGCAGGCCTATCGTCTTTTTCCTGAAAAGGAGAAATTCTTCCTGCTCCCCCGATCCGGTAAAATGGAGGAATCATTTTTCAATAAACTGGCGGGTAACAATGAACTCTGGAAACAGGTCAGCGATGGAGTCAGTGAAGAAGATATTCGCAAGAGCTGGGAGCCGCAACTCTCTGAATTCAGGAAAATCCGAAGGAAGTATTTGCTCTACGAGGATTTCGAATAAGGTTCAGCATCGTAATTTCGCTGAATGGACCTTTCTTTGCTGCGCGTGGTATTTATGGGAACGCCGGAGTTTGCTGTCGCCTCCCTGGAGGCGCTTCTTAACGCGGGTGCCAACATAGTTGGAGTGGTAACCGCTCCCGACAAACCTGCAGGTCGCGGACTCAAAATTCACGAAAGTTCCGTGAAGAAATTCGCGGTGGAAAAAGGATTGACGATCCTTCAACCTCAAAAACTCAAAGACCCTGGGTTTTTGGCGTCACTGAAAGCCCTGCAACCCGATATCCAGGTGGTAGTTGCCTTTCGAATGCTCCCGGAGGTGGTTTGGGATCTACCTCCGCGCGGAACCATCAACCTTCACGCATCCCTTCTTCCTCAGTACCGGGGCGCCGCTCCAATCAACCGCGCGATCATCGACGGCGAAACGGAAACAGGACTAACGACTTTCCGGCTAAAGCACGAGATTGACACCGGGGATGTGCTCTTGCAGGTAAAGATCCCGATCGGTGAACACGAGAACGCGGGAGAACTCCACGATAAAATGAAGCTGGCGGGAGGTGAACTCCTCGTGAGGACCCTGCAAGGCCTGGCAAATGGAAGCCTTCGCGCGGAACCACAGGCGCTTTATGCTGCGGGAGATCTAAGAACAGCCCCCAAAATAAATACCCCTGATTGCAGGATAAACTTCAGCAGCCCCGTTGAAAAGGTATATAACCACATTCGGGGGCTTTCCCCCCACCCCGGCGCATTCACGATCATCAATGAAAAAATTCTTAAAGTGTTTTCGGCGGAAAAAGAAGTAGTCACTCCCGCTCACACGGAAGGAGATTATGTGACGGATGGAAAGACCTTCCTGAAATTCTGTTGCACCAACGGGTATATCCATTTAAAGGAGGTCCAGCTCGAAGGAAAGAAAAAGATCCGGGTGGAGGAATTCCTTCGCGGCTTCCGCTTCGAAGGAAATCAATAGCTCATCTTCAGAACGAACTTGTCCGTGTCCGCGATCTTTAATGCAGAGGCTGCGGCGTTGCTGATCCTTACATCCAGGTTCTGATTCAGGCGAATGCTGCTCATTTCACCCAATACCTTGGCATAAGCCACTTCGTTGTTCTCCGGGTTCACCAGCCTTACAATCGTGCCGGGCTCAATATTGTCAGCCAGTACATAATATTTTGCATCTTCCCAGCCACTGCTTGTTTTGAAGATCCCTGAAGAAACTACCTGGTTCCTGGCGGCCGTTGTCAGCCTTGCCTGCTGGTCGAACGATGCCTTGAAATAACCGTGTTCCGTGGGACTGACCTCTTCCGAAATTTTTTCTTTGTCATCCGCCTTCACATTTTCTTCTTTTTCCGCATCCTCTGCTTCCTGTTTCACAGGTTCCTTTTCATTGGTGCTGGCGGTAACGGGTTCTGTTTTGGCGGGTTCATTTTCGGGAATGGCGGGATGATTCAGCGTGATGGATGGAAGCTTTTCCGATCTTAAGAAACCAATGATCAGTCTTTCACCTTCCATCACCTCCTCTTCCGTCCGCTGGTTCCAGTATCTGAGGCTTGCCACAGGTACCTGGCGGTATGCTTCGCTGATCCGGGTCAGGGTAGTATTCAGGCCGGCCTTGTAGTATACGGGGGTCCCTGAATTTCCCTGCATTGTAAAATTGGTATCTGTAAGAGGGATGCGAAGCTTCTGGCCGATATCGAGTCCCTTATTCATATCCACTTTATTGAAGCTGGCGATATGCTTTGCAGAAACATTGTAAAGCCTTCCAATGGAATAAAAATTATCTTTCGAAACTACCTTATGCTCGAGGTAAAAACTTCCTTCATTCTTACGCAAAAACAATTCGTTGTTTTGTGAAAAAGCGCCGGATCCCACTGTGAGCAGCAAGCTGAGCCAAACAAGTTTTTTCATAAAAGGCATATTAGGTGATGCAAAGATGCAAAAATTCTGTCAACGGGCTTCCTTGCGGATCCTCATCTCCTTAGGATAGTAATTGTTGATCCGCTTATCCAATACATTGATCCATCCCAGTTCCTGT
>CAMLEM010000208.1 GCA_946479005.1 uncultured Chitinophagaceae bacterium
ACCTGGTGGAAGATATCCGTGACGATTATGATTTCATCATCATTGACTGCTCCCCTTCCCTGGGGCTGATCACCGTGAATGCGTTGACCGCTGCGGACTCTGTGGTAGTACCTGTTCAATGTGAATTCTTCGCCCTGGAGGGGCTGGGTAAACTTCTGAATACGATCAAGATCGTCCAATCCCGCCTGAATACTTCGCTTGTGATAGAGGGGATCCTGATGACAATGTATGATGGCCGGCTGCGCCTTTGTAACCAGGTGGTCAGCGAGGTCCGGAGGCATTTTGAAGATATGGTTTTCAACACCATCATTCACCGCAATGCCCGGCTGGCAGAAGCGCCCAGCGCCGGCAAGCCCGTGATCCTTTACGATGCCAATAGCAAGGGCTCAGCCAATTATCTCAATCTCGCCAAGGAGATCCTGCAGAAGAATGATATGACGAAGATCAAGAATGGGGAAAGGGTGCTGGAACTTTAATCTCCCCCGGGGCGGCCACTTCACAGCTCTTGGCCCTTATGCTTATCTTGCAGGTTCTGATTATGAGTACTCCCAAACAAAACAAGGAAACTTTAGGGAAAGGTATCCGTTCCCTGTTGCAGGGCATCGATGCAGACCTGAAAACCAGCAGCGGGCATCTCAAGAGCAACGTAGTTGAGAATGTCACCAGCACGATGAGGATCCCCGTGAATGACATCGAAGGCAATCCCAAGCAGCCGCGAAAGGATTTTGATGAAAACGCATTGAATGAACTGGCCCAGTCGATCCGGATTCACGATATCATCCAGCCGGTCACGGTGACAAGGCTCCCCTCGGGGAAATACCGCCTCATATCAGGTGAAAGGCGCTGGAGGGCAAGTAAGCTCGCCGGGATCAAAGATATTCCCGCGTATGTAAGACAGGCCAATGATGCCCAGCTCCTCGAACTCGCCCTGCTCGAAAATCTCCAGCGGGAAGATCTCAATGCAATGGAGATCTCGCTGAGTTATAAAAGAATGATGGAAGAACTGGATTACACCCAGGAACAGGTGGCTGAAAGAATGGGAAAGGACCGGAGTACGGTAGCCAATTTTATCAGGCTTCTCAAGCTGCCGCCGGATATCCAGCTGGCTGTTCGCAGCGGGGAGATTTCAATGGGTCACGCCAGGGCGCTCATTAACGTGGATACCATCGATAAGCAACTTTTCATTTTCAGGGAGATCAAGGAAAAGAATCTTTCCGTCAGGCAAACAGAAACCCTTGTGAGAAATCTTTATAAAGACAGCGGGACTGTTAAAAAATCTTCAAAAGCCGCCCTTTCCTCTCCACTTCAAAGGATCGAAGATAAATTAGCTTCCCATTTCAGTACGAGGGTCCGTATCCGGAACAGCCGCAATGGGAGCGGGCAGATCCTTATTGAATATTATTCGCAGGAGGAATTGAACAAGATCCTGCGCCAAATGGATGCGCCTCTTGATTGAATTATGATCTCCGGGAAAATTAAAAGAAGATCTTCATTGCAGCGGGTGATTAGGACTGCCGTTTTCCTTGCGGTGCTCCAGCTGGCCTTTCTTCCCGGTCGCGCACAGGATCCCGTTCCCCTGGGTGATTCTGTAAATACCACCCGGATCGATTCGGTACAACCGGCCTCCAAACAACTAAAAACAAAATACGATTCCCTGTCGCGGACCCATAAGCCCCGTTCGGCCGCACTTCGGTCAGCCATCCTCCCCGGGTTGGGGCAGATCTATAACAAGAAATACTGGAAGCTGCCCATCATCTATGGCGCCCTGGGAACCTGTGGGGTGATCTTCGCCTATAATCTCAAAAATTACAAAGACACCCGCTTCGCTTACCGGGTAAAATATAATATGCGGGTGAATCATACTGATTCCACCCTTTTCGGAAGCATTCGACCCAACCTTCGTCCCCTCAGCGAAGAGTCGCTGAGAAATTATCGTAACCAGTTCCGGAAAGACATTGACTATACGGTGCTGGCCTTCATCATACTCTGGGGACTGAATGTGGTTGATGCCACCGTGGACGCTCACCTGAAGACCTTTGACGTTAGTCCTGACTTATCACTCCAATTCCGATACAGCGAACTGGCCCGAACCAATGGCCTGAGCCTGGTAATGCGGATCGGCAAATAAATCCGTGCCAGCACGGGTAGGTACGCCACGCGAAAAAGTTACATTTGTCCATACGCAATGATCCCCAATGAAGATCGCCCTGGTAGGATATGGAAAAATGGGTAAGGCCATCGAAGAGGTCGCCCTGGAGCGAGGACACGAAATCGTGCTCCGCATCGGGCGTACCAATGCTTCTGAGCTTTCCGGGAATGCAGTCCGGGCCGCCGATATCGCCATTGAGTTCAGTTCCCCTGAAAGCGCCTTTGAAAATGTGAAACGCGTTCTCGAAGCCGGCGTGCCGGTGGTTTGTGGATCCACCGGGTGGACAGACAAGCTCGAGACCGCAAAGAAGATCGCTGCCGAGAATGCAACCGGGCTCATCTATGCCAGCAATTTCAGCATTGGCGTAAATATTTTTTTTGAGGTAAATAAGCAACTGGCAGCCTTGATGGCTGACAGGGATGAATATGATGTTTCGCTCGAAGAGATCCACCACACACAGAAGAAGGATGCTCCCAGTGGCACGGCCATCTCGCTGGCGAACCAGGTACTTGATTCGGTGCGGCGAAAGAAAAAGTGGGTTAATGAACAACCAGGCGCGCCCTGCGATCTCGTGATCATCAGCCGCCGCGAAGATCCCGCCCCCGGCACCCATCATGTGAGATATGATTCCGCAGTGGACAGTATAGAGATCATTCATACCGCACACAGCAGGAAAGGCTTTGCAGCAGGCGCGGTACTGGCCGCGGAATTCTTAATAGGCCAAACGGGGTTTTTCACAATGAAAGACGTGTTGCAATTATAACCTATGAAGACCCGCTTCCTCCTTTTATCATTAACTTTATCCACCCTTCTTTGCAGGGCACAGGTGAACCACGACAGCCTGCAGAAAGTGATCCGGTCTGACCGCCCTTACGAGGAAAGGATCAATGCCTCCATCACGCTACTCGGAGCACTGGAAACTAAAAATTTCGATGCTACCATCGAAGAGGGAGAAAAAGCCCTGGCACTGGCGAGGAAGAACAGGGATTCCATCGCCGTAGCGGAGGTAAAACGCCATATCGGCGTCGCCAGTTATTTTAAAGGCGAGTACAATGTGGCCGCCAAAAATTATTTTGAATCCATCAGCATCCTTGAAAAAAGCGCGCGACCTGAAAAGCTGGCTCCCGTTTATAATGAACTGGCAAAACTTTACCGCAAGACAAGGGATCTCGACAAGGCGGCCGAAAATTACAGGAAAGCAGAATCGATCTTCAGGCAGCTGAATGACACCGGTGGCATTTCGATGATCCTGAATGAATCGGGCGTGGTGTATGAATATAAAGCGGATTACCGCGAGGCATTGAAAAGGTATAATGCCTCCCTGGACCTCGCCGCTTCCAGTGGCGATTCCCTGGGAGTTTCTTATGCGCTGAGCAATATTGCCGGCATCAACGTGATCGAAAAGAAGTATTCCGCTGCAGAGACCAATCTCCTGCGCGCGCTGCGCATTCGTGAAAGGCTGAAAGACAGTTTCGCCATTGCGCTCACCTACTCTGACCTCGGGGCAGCGATGAATGATAAGGGTGATTATCCGAAAGCCACCGAGTACCTTGAAAAAAGCAATGCCATTGCGATCCGGCTGAATTACCCGGAATTACAATCCAATAATTACTCCGAGCTGGCAGATGTAGCTCAGCGATCGGGGGATTTTCAGAAAGCCTACGATTATTTTCTGCAAAAATCCTATTTACGCGACAGCATTTTTGCGCTGGAGAAAGCAAAGCAGATAGAAGAGCTGCGCACTGAATATGAAACCGCTGAAAAAGAGGAAAGGATCAGGCAGCAGGAGGAAAAGCTGCGGCTGCAGAATTACATCTTTGTTGGCATAGCAGGCGTGGTGTTGCTTTCCGGGCTGTTGATCCACTCGCAGTACAGGAAAAATAAATTAAGGCAGGAAGCCCGTATGAAGACCCAGCTGATGGCCCAGCAGGAAATGGCAGCCCGGGCGGTGATCGAAGCCGAAGAAAATGAGCGGCAACGCATCGCCAGGGACCTCCACGATGGCGTAGGCCAGATGATGAGCGCCGCAAAAATGAACCTTTCGGCCTTCGAATCAGAGGTAAAATTCGATAACCCGGAACA
>CAMLEM010000209.1 GCA_946479005.1 uncultured Chitinophagaceae bacterium
CGATTTCCTTTTTCAGGGCGCCATCTCCCATTTCATTCATTTCCGCGCCAGTCATCGCTTTTGGCTTTCCATCCGTCATTTCAAGTTTGGCTGCGATGGCGGCCGCGGTGAGCGGCTGGTCGCCCGTGATCATCAGGGTCCGGATCCCCGCGCTGCGGCATTCGCGGATGGCTTCGATCACTTCCTGCCTCGGCGGATCGATCATCGCCACCATTCCCAATAACTCCAGGTCTTTTTCTATGGAAGCATCCGGTTCTTCATCTACATTGTCCATCATTTTATACGCGAACATCAATACTCTCAACCCTTCACCCGCCCATTGTCGATTCAGATCCAGCCATTTTTCGGATAAAGTCTTGTCTTGGGGTTTCAAAACTTCTGACATCTTTCCCGGGGCACCCTTGGTGAACAACAGGACCTTATCACCATCCTGATGGGCCGTGCTCATCCGCATTCTTTCGGAATCGAACGGTACCAGGGCATGGAGGGGAAGTTGATGCAGCAACTCTTCACGGTCTTTTCCTTTTTCGGTCACAAAGTTGATCATTGCGATCTCGGTTGAATCGCCGTGCATTTTTTTCTCTTCCGTGATCCGCACTTCGTTGTTCAGAGCCATTGCTTTCAAAAGCAGCTCTTCTTTCCCTTCAATGAACTCGGTTTTTTGCACCGTCATTACATTCTGCGTGAGCGTGCCTGTTTTATCACTACATATGTATGTTACGGATCCAAGCGTTTCTACCGCGGGCAGTTTGCGCACCAGGGCCTGCTGCCTCACCATTCTTTTCGCACCCTTCGACAGCGCAATGGTGATCACGGCGGGCAGGGCTTCGGGGAGTGCCGCCACGGCGAGTGAAAGCGCCGTGAGAAACATAATAAGTACAGGCTCGCCTCTCAGCAATCCCAGTCCGAATACGGCCAGGCAAATGATCACCACGATCACCGAAAGCTGTCGGCTGAAGACGGCCAGTCTTTTTTGCAGCGGTGTTTTTTGTTCCCCGGTCTCCAGCATTCCCGCGATCTTCCCGATCTCAGTGTTCATTCCGGTGGCGGTCACCACGGCGCTCGCAGACCCATTGCTCACAACAGTGCCTTTGAATACCATATTCAACTGGTCGGCCGGCACCAGCTTATCCTTGTCAATGGGATCTATGATCTTATCAATGGAATGACTTTCGCCTGTTAGGGCAGCTTCTTCGGTTTTGAGCGTGCTTACGTGAAGCAGCCTGGCGTCCGCTGGTACGATGTCGCCGGCGTTCAATTCAATGATATCGCCGGGAACCAGTTCAGACGCTTCTTTCTTCTCCACCTTTCCGTTGCGCTTTACCATCGCAAACTGGGCCGACATTTTCTGTAAGGCCTGCACGGCTTTCTCTGCATTGAATTCCTGGAGGAATCCAATGATGGCATTGGCGATGATGATGGCGAGAATGACAAAACCGTCCACGGGATCGCCGACAATGAAAGAGATCAGGGCTGCGACGATCAGGATGATGATCATCACGTCTTTGAACTGTCCAAGAAAGATCTGGAGCTTCGTTTTTCTTGCAGCTTCCTCCAGTAAGTTCTTTCCATATTTTTCCTGCAGGTGTGCAATGCCTGAAGTGTTCAGGCCTTCTTCGCCGGATCCAAGTTTTTGCAGAACTTCATTTGTCTCAAGCCTGTACCATTCTTCCATCCGGGTTCACTTTGGTGCCCAATGCTTTCCTGACGGCCGGCGCCACCTTCGTTCCAAACAGTTCGATCGAGCGCATTGCCTTATCGTGGGGCAGGTTGCCCATACTTGTCTGGGCAAGGAAGCGTGTATGACCGAAGAGCTCGTGTTCATAAAGGATCTTGTCAACTATCTTTTCAGGGCTGCCAAGCAGTAAAGAACCCGTTGGTGCAGCCAGTGCCTCGAATTGTTCACGCGAAGTGGGAGGCCAGCCCCGTTCTCTTCCCAGTTTGTTCATCATTGCGGAATAGGTGGGCCAGAATTCATTGGAGGCCTGGCGGTCGGTATCCGCCACATAGGTGAAGGAGTTTATTCCGAGTTGCAGGGGGTGGGTATGTCCTGCGGCCTTGTAATGTTGGCGGTAGAGATCAGTGAATCCCACGAACCGGTCGGGCATTCCCCCGATGATCGCAACTGCCATTGGTAAACCCAGCTTGCCGGCTCTTATCGCACTGGCAGGCGTGCCTCCTACGGCCAGCCAGATGGGTATTTTTTCCTGGTAAGCGCGGGGGTAGATGCCCCGCTTTTCAATGGAGGGACGCAATTTTCCTTTGGAGTGGATGATCTCCCTGCTGTTGATCTCCATCAGCAGTTCCAGCTTCTCGGCAAAGAGTGCATCATAATCATTGAGGTCATATCCAAAGAGTGGATACGACTCAATGAAGGATCCCCTGCCGGCCATTATTTCCGCGCGGCCTGAAGAGAGCTGGTCCACCGTGGCAAACTGCTGGTACACCCGAACCGGGTCATCTGAACTCAGGACGGTCACCGCGCTGGAGAGCCGGATATTCTTTGTGATCATTGCTGCCGCGGCCAATACCGTGGAAGGAGATGAAACCGCGTAATCGGGACGGTGATGTTCACCGATGCCGATCACGTCGAGTCCCACTTCATCAGCCAGCCTGATCTCTTCCAACAGTTCCTGGTAACGTTTGTTAGCGCCCATTGCTTTACCGGCCACGTATTCGGGCTGCATATCCGCGAAAGTGTATAATCCAAGTTCCATAACAAAAGGTTAAACCGGTCCTTCACCCGGTTGAAGTTACAAACAAGCAAAATGCCACAAATAAAACATTCCTGCCGGGAAAAGGTTTTATGGATGACCGCGAACCCATCCTTGCCGGACTTTTCATCCCGGCCCTTTAATTTCGCAGAAAGCCGGCCGTTGAAACATTTAAAAACACTTAATAAATATTTCTGGAAATACCGTAACCGGCTCGGGGTAGGGTTGATCTTCATTTTTCTTTCAAACTATTTCAACGTTCTCTCACCCCAGGTGACTGGTTTCGTAGTGGATTTTGTGCAGCGCACCTTACAGATGCCCGGTTATCGCCCGCCGGCCGTACCGCCGAATTACGACCCGCTGGTGGAAAAGGTCACGAAGCTGATCGAAGTGAACACCACTGACTGGATCAAAGTGGTGATGTTATGCGGGCTTACGATCCTGGTACTCGCTCTTTTGCGCGGTTTCTTTCTTTTCCTGATGAGGCAGACGATCATCGTAATGAGCCGGCATATTGAGTACGATCAGAAGAACGAGATCTATGAGCATTACCAGCAGCTGGACGCGCAGTTTTACAAAACACAGAATACCGGCGACCTGATGAACCGGATCGCGGAAGACGTGAGCCGGGTAAGAATGTTCACCGGACCGGCACTGATGTACCTGGCCAATCTTGTCTTCGTCATTTCACTCAGTGTATACTTTATGTTTCGCCGGGACGCGGAGCTTACATTCTATGTGCTGGCACCGCTCCCCATACTCGCGATCACCATTTATTACGTGAACAATACCATCAACCGGAAAAGCGAAAGGATACAGGCAGCGCTTTCTGACCTTACCACCAATGCCCAGGAGTCCTATTCGGGTATCCGCGTCATCAAATCGTTCGTTCAGGAAAAAGCGATGCTGGGATTTTTTGCCAGGAACACGGAGAACTACCGCAGGAACGCGATCGGCCTGGCAAAAGTCGAGGCGGTTTATTTTCCATCGATCACCCTGCTCATCGGCATCAGTACGCTCCTTACCATTATGATCGGCGGACTGTACTATATATATGGAACCCACAATATCGGCATCGACACCATCGTGGAGTTCGTGATGTACATCAATATGCTCACCTTCCCGGTGAGCGCCATTGGGCTTACGGCCAGCATGATCCAGCGGGCCTCGGCTTCGCAGAAAAGGATCAATGAATTCCTGCACACCGAATCGGCCATCAGGAGCCGTCCCAATGCCAAACCTGTGAACCTGCAGGGAGAGATCTGCTTCCGCAACGTGAATTTCACTTTTCCGCAAACCGGCATCCGGGCGGTTCGTGATTTCCACCTGCAGATCAAAAGAGGGGAGAAGATCGCCATCGTAGGGAGGACCGGAAGCGGGAAGACCACGGTGGCCCAGTTGCTTCTTCGGGTGTTCGACACCGATAGTGGCACCATTGAACTGGATGGGATCGATATCCGGGAATTGAACCTTGAGGAACTCAGGAGGCAGATCAGTTATGTGCCCC
>CAMLEM010000210.1 GCA_946479005.1 uncultured Chitinophagaceae bacterium
TATGGTGGTGGCGTGAAGTTACTCGTTTGCTTTGACGTAAATATTATCGATCAGTCTTACCTCGTTCAGCCAGGCGGCGGTGAGGATCACGAGGTCCTTATCTGATCCGAAAGTCCGTACTGGACTGAGATCAGCTGCATCGGCGACCGCTACGTATTCCGGTCGCAGTCCCGCCGCTTCCAGGTGCTTCATCGCCTCGCCGACCAGGGTTTGTATATCCTTTCCCTGCTTTATCTTATCCCGGGTTTGACTCAGTGTTCGGTGAATGACAGCGGCGGTCTCTTTTTCCTGTTCAGAAAGCCTCGCATTCCGGCTGCTCATCGCCAGCCCGTTCTTTTCCCTTAAGGTGGGAGAAATGATGATCCGGGTGCTCGATCCGATGAGCCCCGCCAGCCTTTTGATCACCAGGCATTGCTGGTAATCCTTCTGGCCCAGGTAAAGTGTATCCGGCTTTACAAGATCCAGTAAGCGGTGCACGATCATCACCACTCCCTGGTAATGCCCCGGCCGGAATTCACCTTCGAGCCGGTGTTCCAGTTCGCCGAGATCATAATTTTTGTTTTTTGCTGCCGTGACCCCCTCCGGGTACATTTCCTTCACGGAAGGGAGAAAAAGGACATCGCAGCCGGCTTCTTCCAGGAGATCGATGTCTTTTTCAATGGTCACGGGATATTTTTCGAGGTCTGCTGCATTGTTGAATTGTGTAGGGTTGACAAAAATGCTGCACACTGTGATCGTGTTGCCTTTCTTTGATGATCTCACCAGTGAAAGATGCCCTTCGTGAAGCGCGCCCATCGTGGGCACAAATCCTATTTGTATATCTGCGGAGCGCTGGCTTTCAAGCCATTTTCGAAGGTCTGTTCCTTTTTTAAATAAGATCATCTACAGTGGTTTAAAGGGGAAGGGAAGGCTTTTCGGCCTAAAATGGTTACCTTTGCCGCCATTTACAAGGGAACGCTCACTAAAAGGCCAACCATGTCAGCAAAGAAAAGAATTTTATTCATCGCCAACGAAATGTCACCCTACCTGGAGCTCACTGAGTTCTCGGAGATCGTGAACCGGCTGGCGATCAGGGCAAATGATAACAATTTCGAAGTTCGCTGCATTATGCCCCGCTTCGGGGTCATTAACGAAAGAAGGCACCGGCTGCACGAGGTGGTAAGGCTTTCGGGGATCAATGTTTCGGTTGATAACGACGATATGCCCCTGCAGATCAAAGTTGCTTCCCTTCCCTCAGCCCGCCTTCAGGTTTATTTCCTGGATAATGAAGACCTGTTCAAGCGCAAATATATCTTCCACGATGAGCAGGAAAAATGGTATGCCGACAATGATCTTCGTACCGTGTTCTTCTGCAAGGGCGCGCTTGAAACGGTGAAAAAATTCGGCTGGCCTCCTGATCTCATTCATTGCAGTGGATGGATGACGGGGCTGATCCCGGCCTACCTGAAGACGGTTTATAAGAAAGAGCCGGTATTCGCTCATAGCAAGATCATTTATACCATCGGTCAGACCACCTTCAAGGAAAAATTGGGATCTGATTTCATAAAGAAGGCCCTGATCCACGCTTCTCTGAAGGAAAAAGACCTGGAACTGTATAAGGAAGGAACCAATATCGCGATGATGCGGGGAGGTGCCAGCTTCGCCGATGCCATTACTTTCGGCGCCGAAAAGATCGATAAAAAACTGGTGGAAGAATTTTCCAAAGTGCGGGGTAAGAAGACTTTACCCTATAATCCGGAGGGAGATTTAACAGACTATTTACAACTCTATAGCGACCTTGCAGGCAAGTAAAATAACCTAACCCTGAATCAGCATTACCTGTGAATCATAGATCCTATTTCTTTTCTTTCATAGCAACCCTTTTCGCGGTTGCTATTCTGTTTTCAGCCTGTCGCAAGATCAATGATCCCACGGAACTGGGAGATGACCTGATCCCGCCGGTGGACAATGTGAATACTTTCGACACCACCCTGACGGTTCTTGCCTTTAATGATACCATCCCCTTCACGGAAGATTCGATCCGGCTGCAGGCAGGGGATGAGCATTTCCTGGGAAGGATCAACAATGATCCTTTATTTGGGAGGACGGATGCCCGGCTTTTCCTGCAGTTGAAACCGCCGGTTTTCCCCTATGCTTTCAGGAACAAGCCGGATAGCATTGTGGCTGTGGATTCGATCGTGCTGGTTTTAAATTACCGGGAGACTTACGGTGATACCAACACCGTTCAAACGGTAAATGTTTATGAGCTTGACCAGAGCGCAAAATTCAGGTATGATTCAGTTTACCTCGTCAGGAGGAACGATTTTACCTACTCCAACCTGCTGGGCTCGCGCAGCTTCGCACCTAATGTGTTGAATGATTCCGTAAAGGTCTATGGTGATACCACCATCAACCAGCTTCGGATAAAGCTGGATAATTCGTTTGGGGCAAGACTGCTGTCTTATGATTCTTCCGGGAACAGCCTGATCAATGCTTATAAGAACGATTCCATCTTCAATACCAAGTTCAAGGGTTTTGCCATCCAGTCGATGAGTTCCGGCAATGCGGTGATGGGATTCGACCTGGAAGGAAGCAATACCAAGCTGGCCATTTATTATAAATATTATAAGAACGGGCTATCTAACGTGGACACGGCCGTGGATTATTTTGTATTCTCACCCACATCGGCTAATGCCAATTACGTGATCCGGGATTATACCGGCTCGCCGCTGAATGCAGCCCTGGGAGGGACCAATGCAGATCCAGAGATATTTATCCAGAATACGCCCGGAACCAACGCGAGGCTGAAGATCCCCGATCTTGCGAACCTGGGCAACCGGGTGATCCATCGTGCAGAGTTGATCGTTGAGCAGAAATATGATATCAGCGACACCATTTTCCGGCCCGTGGAGGCGATGTACCTCGACGCCATAGATCCAACCATCACCCGCTCTTATAAATACAGGTCCATCCCTTATGACCTGAACGCGACAGCCAGCGGCCCTGTAAACCTCAATGCGTTTGGCGTGGTGCCGAAGATCGCGTCGGAACCCTTTACGGGAAATAAGATCCGTATCTGGAAGTTCAATATCTCGCGTTATGTTCAGCACGTGTTGACCAAAACGCAAACCCTTTACGATCTCAGGCTGAGCTCACAGTTCCTGATCGTGGAATCGTATGGAATTCCGCCCGGCACCGATTTTATCATTCCTGTTTTCCTGAATTCCTCCATCGTTAAGGGAAGGGTGAGACTTCACGGGAATACGGGCACTGGCGATAACAATCCCCAGCGTGTGAGGCTCCGGTTGGTGTATTCAAAACTCTGAGGAGGTTATTCACTTTTGTTCACAACCCCTGATCTTCCATTGTTGCGTCAGCCTTATCTTTGCGCCCATTAGTTTTTCAGTCAAAATATAATTATGCCATACCTGTTTACTTCCGAGTCAGTAAGTGAAGGTCACCCGGACAAGGTGGCCGACCAGATCTCCGATGCCCTGATCGATAATTTCCTTGCTTTCGATCCACAGTCGAAGGTTGCCTGTGAAACGCTCGTAACGACAGGCCAGGTGGTGCTTGCCGGCGAGGTCAGGTCAAAAGCCTACCTCGACGTACAGGAAATCGCGCGCGGCGTGATCCGGAAGATCGGCTATACGAAGAGCGAATATATGTTCGAAGCAAGCAGCTGCGGCGTACTGTCTGCCATTCACGAACAATCCTCCGACATCAACCAGGGTGTGGACAGGAAGAAGAAAGAAGAGCAGGGAGCCGGGGACCAGGGAATGATGTTTGGGTATGCCACCAATGAGACGGATGATTATATGCCTTTGGCCCTGGATCTTGCGCACAAGCTCCTCATCGAGCTGGCGGCGCTGCGCCGGGAGAACAAACAGATCAAGTATCTCAGGCCGGATGCCAAAAGCCAGGTGACCCTTGAATATGATGATAACAACAGGCCCGTTCGTATCGATGCCATCGTGGTTTCCACCCAGCACGATGATTTTGATTCTGACCAGAAAATGCTTAAGAAGATCAAGGATGACATCATCAGCATACTCATTCCCCGGGTCAAATCGAAGTATAAGAAATACGCGAAGCTCTTTAATAATGATATCAAGTATCACGTGAACCCCACTGGGAAATTCGTGATCGGTGGCCCTCACGGCGACACGGGGCTCACGGGGCGGAAGATCATCGTTGACACTTATGGCGGCAAGGGCGCTCACGG
>CAMLEM010000211.1 GCA_946479005.1 uncultured Chitinophagaceae bacterium
GGGTTCAAGCCCACTGAGGCGCTGCACGATATCCTGGTAAATATCACAGAGCTGAATGAACTCCTCCCTCTTTTTCATAACAAAGGCTATGAGCAGCTTTACCGCACCGTAATGGAAATGCCGCAGGAAGAGGTGAACCGGATCCTGCATCCATTGAAAGAAAAGCTCCTCTCCAGGCCAGGGAGTGATGAACTTTCGCGGGATACCGAAGATTTTTGGGCCGCCCGCGCGATGAGAACTTTTGCAAAAGAAAACCATATTGACCGCGGCATTTTTTCCCTGTATTTTTTCAACCTTCTCCGTTTGGAGAAAGGGGAGGGGATCTTCCAGGGGCCAGGCGTTCCCCACGCTTACCTGGAAGGGAAAAATGTGGAGATCATGGGGAATTCTGATAACGTATTACGAGGGGGACTGACGAACAAAACCATATCCATACCGGAGCTGATGAGGAATCTCAGGTTCGAGCCCACTTATCCAAAGATCATTGTTCCGCAAAAACGAAGTGCTGAGTGGTTCTATGAAACGCCCACCGACGTGTTTGAACTTTCTTCATTTGAACTCGAAGCAGGGAGTTCTGTAAAATGGAAAAGTTCCCGGGAAGAGATACTGATGAATGTGAAAGGAAGCCTGGAGGTCAGTTGCCTGAATCATTCGCTTTGTCTTAAAAAGGGACATCCTGCAATGTTAATATCTGGTGGAGAAGAGATCCGGTTGGATGCAGAGGAGGATTGCTGGGTATTCAGGGCGAAGGGGTAAGGGTTTAAGGTTAATTCTTTATTTTTGAGTTTGAAAAATTGACAGATGAAATCGAAATCCATTGTTCTCAGCTTTATTCTCCTGATCATTGTGGCCTCACTCTACCGTGTATGGGATGGCAGGCCTTTTGGCTTTGCGCCGCAGATCGCCATGGCGATTTTTGGAGGGGCTATGATAAAGGATAAAAGACTGGCCATCTTTCTGCCGCTGGTCTCTATGCTGATCTCCGATATATTGTACGAGGTCCTTTACCAGAATGGCCTGTCCTCGATTAGTGGCTTCTATAAAGGACAATGGATAAATTACCTGCTTTTCGCAGGGCTCGTAGCATTTGGTTTTCTTATGAAGAAAGTAAATGTTTTGCGGGTTCTTGGCTTCACCGTAGGGGGGTCCCTGCTCTTCTTTATCTTCTCCAACTTCACGGTTTGGCTGGGAGGAGGTGGACTGGGTCGTCCGCAAACGCTGGATGGATTGTTCCTGGTTTATGGGGATGCACTGGCATTTTATCGAGAATACGGCCTGGTGAATGGATTTGCCGGCAATTTCATTTTCGGGGACCTTTTCTTCAGCGCGATACTGTTTGGCGGGTATTACCTGATCACCCGTACCACCGCGATATTAAAGCCTGCTTTCACTGAAAATTAAACAGTGGGTCGTCAGCGCCGTCTTTTTCCCGGAGATAACCCTCGTCGGGCAACAGGTCGGGCCCGTCTGCCGCTTCCGTGGCCAGTATATCACAGCGATTATTGAAAGGGTTATCCGCGTGGCCGCGCACCCAGTGGAATTCTACCTTATGAGGCTTCAATAGCCTGTATACCTCCATCCAGAGATCCTTATTCTTTTTTCCGCCCTTGAATTCAGTGCGAACCCATTTGTCGAGCCATTTTTCCTTCACGGCCTTTACCACATACTGGCTGTCAGAATAGATGGCGACCTTCGATCCCGTTTTTTTAAGGGCTTTTAACCCGGCTATGACAGCCATTATCTCCATCCGGTTATTGGTTGTAAGCTGGTAGCCCTGGGAGAGTTCTTTGCGGTGGTTCCCGCTCATCAGGATCACGCCATAGCCACCGCGGCCTGGGTTTCCGCGTGCCGCGCCATCGGTATATATCGTTATGTCTGGTGAGATAGTAAATTTTTTCTGATCCCAAATCCCAAATCCGGAATCATTAAACCTGGAAAACCCCGGTTTTCAAATCCGAAATAGTTGGATTATGATTCGCCGCCGCGATCCCCTCCGAGATTACCTTTCTTGTATCCACGGGATCGATGATATCATCCACCCACAATCGCGCTGCCGCATAATAGGGGGATGTCTGGCTATCGTATTTGGATTTGATGGTATTCAACAGTCTCTGTTCCTGTTCTTCCGTAATCAGTTCTCCTCTTGCTTTGAGAGAAGCCACTTCAATTTGTAATAAGGTTTTTGCTGCCGCTTCTCCTCCCATCACAGCTATCCTTGCTGAAGGCCAGGCATAGATGAAGCGCGGATCATAGGCCTTCCCGCACATCGCGTAATTGCCGGCGCCATAGGAATTCCCTATTATGATGGTGATCTTTGGCACTACTGAATTGGCCACCGCGTTCACCATCTTGGCGCCGTCTTTAATAATGCCTGCGTGTTCACTGCGGCTGCCTACCATAAAGCCGGTGACATCCTGAAGAAACACCAGCGGTATCTTTTTTTGGTTGCAATTCAAAATAAACCGCGCTGCCTTGTCGGCGGAATCATTATAGATCACGCCGCCCATCTGCATCTCACCTTTTTTACTCTTCACAATCTTCCGCTGGTTGGCCACAATGCCCACAGCCCACCCATCGATCCTCCCATAGCCGCAAATGATGGTCTTCCCGTAATCTTCCTTGAATTGCTCGAACTCGGAATCATCCACCAGCCGCTCGATGATATCCATCATTTCGTAAGGCTTTCCGTCGGAAGGGAAAATGCCATAGAGTTCCTCCATTTTCTTTTTGGGGATATGGGGTTTGGAACGCTGGAACCCTGCCAGGGGTTTCTCTCCCAGCATAGACATCATTTTTTTGATGTGATCCATACATTCCTGTTCCGTCTTGAATTTGTAATCCGCAATGCCTGAGATCTCGGTATGTGTTACAGCGCCCCCAAGGGTTTCGGTATCCACATCTTCCCCGATGGCGGCCTTTACGAGGTAAGGGCCTGCCAGGAAAATGGAACCATTATTCTCCACCATCAGGGTTTCATCACTCATTATCGGAAGGTAGGCGCCCCCTGCCACGCAGGCGCCCATCACAGCTGCGATCTGCGTGATCCCTGCCGCGCTCATTCTCGCATTGTTCCTGAAAATTCTACCGAAATGCTCCTTGTCGGGAAAGATCTCGTCCTGCATCGGGAGGAAAACGCCGGCGCTATCCACGAGATAGATCACAGGCAAATGATTCTCCATCGCGATCTCCTGCATCCTCAGGTTCTTTTTCCCCGTGATCGGGAACCAGGCCCCCGCTTTTACTGTTTGATCATTGGCAACGATCACACACTGCCTGCCGCTGACATAGCCGATACCGGCCACTGTTCCGCCCGCAGGGCAGCCACCCTGTTCCTTATACATCCCGTAACCTGCAAAACCACCGATCTCCACAAACGGTTTATCAGGATCCATAAGATATGCGATCCTTTCTCGGGCGGTCAGCTTATTCTTCTCGCGTTGCCGCTGGATCGCTTTTTTACCGCCTCCTTCTGCGATCTTAGACATCTCTTCACGAAGATCGCTGAGTGACTGTTTCATTATATCTTCGTTGCGATTGAATTCAAGGTTCATAAGACACAAATATAGTTGATGGGCTATGGAAAACGCTCACTTGTATTTCGTTGCCGTGCTTTGTCCGAAGGAGGTTGATAAAGAGATCAGCAGGTTCAAGAAATGGATGAAGGACCAGTTTCAGTGCACTGTAGCGCTTCGTTCCCCCGCCCACATCACGCTGGTCAAACCTTTCTGGATCGAATCCAACTGGGAAGATTATCTTATCAGCGCCCTGCAGGCCTGCGATCCTGGCGTCGCGGGGTTTCAGATGACACTAAAGGGTTTTTCCAGCTTTGGAAAAAGGGTTCTGTTTGTAGACGTGGTCGATACCCCCGAATTATTCACCCTGAAAAGGAAGGTCGAGGATCATTTTTTGCGAACCTTCGGCGACAGCCTGAAGAAGGAACAAATGAGCTTCCAGCCACACGTTACCATCGCCAACCGCGATGTCAAACCTTCTGATTTCGAAAAGGCCTGGGCGTATTTTTCAAAACAGAAATATGAAACTTCATTTCAGGTGAATGAGATCTCGCTGCTGAAACTGAATGAAGGGAAATGGGAGGTGATTTCCAGCCGGCCGTTGCAGAGCGGTTCCTGAATATACTTTGTTCTTTTTTTTGTTTACGCTCCCTCTACTTTTTTTTG
>CAMLEM010000212.1 GCA_946479005.1 uncultured Chitinophagaceae bacterium
CGGGGTTCCCCAGGGACTTTCTTCTTCGATCATGACGCTTAACCTGCGCGAAGCCGAACAGTTTCTGTTGCACGCAGGCAGCGATTGCGGTATTGCCAACGTGAATATCGGCACCAGCGGCGCCGAAATAGGCGGCGCTTTCGGAGGTGAAAAGGAAACCGGGGGCGGCAGGGAAAGCGGAAGCGATGCCTGGAAGATCTATATGAGAAGACAAACGAATACGATCAATTACAGCACCTCCCTCCCGCTGGCGCAGGGAATCAAATTCCACGTGTAGGAATTGTTTCGTAGATCAAATTGTGAATATTCGTTAAAATACCGGCCGGGAAGCAGGTGGTTAGCCGTTGCAGGAGTCAAAACCGGGGAAGCCATAGATTGCATAAAATGTATGAGTGGTACCTTAATTTTCGGTGCCTTTAGCAACTTTGTATCAACGGAAATCATCATAAACCCGCTGCCCTGACTGAAAGCAGCAAGAAATCTAAAATCACATACAAAATGAACATTTCATTGAAACGTAGTTTATTCCTGGCCTCATTTAGCCTGGTTGCCAGCCTTCTCTTTGCACAGAAGGACGAAACACCCAAAGGTTGGCATATGCTTGATAAGACCAGCGATGGCTACAATGGCTTAAGCATCGATAAGGCTTATGAATTTGTAAAGTCGAAGAAATTGAAAAGTAAGACCGTGATCGTTGCAGTGATCGATTCTGGCATAGATACCACGCACGAGGACCTGAAACCGGTGCTCTGGAAAAACCCCAAAGAGATCCCCGGCAATGGCATCGATGACGATAAGAATGGATATGTGGATGACATTTACGGATGGAATTTCCTGGGAGGCCGTGACGGCAGGAACGTGGAGGGAGACTCTTATGAAGCGGCCCGCGTGTATCATAAATACAAAGCGAAATACGACGGAAAGGAAATCGATGAGTCGAAACTTTCTAAAGATGAACTCTGGGAGTATAAAATGTGGAAGCGTTCAGAGAACCAGATCGTAGGCGACTCCAAAAGCGGGGCGCTGGAACTGATGATGATCCGCCGGTTCTACAATGCTTCCCTGAAGAATGATTCGATCCTTCGCAAGGCGATGAGCAAGGAAAAATACACAGGAAAGGAACTGGAAGCTTTCGAACCCCAGGACGAGGAAGCCAAAAAGGCCAAGGCCGGGCTCCTTCCCCTGTTCCAGGGAAATGACGCGATGGATTCGAATAACCAGGAGTTCCTTGAAGGTTTTGGCGACTATGTCAATGGTGAAGAAAAGAAAGCTGAAGCAGGCAACACACCTCCCAAAAAATACCGCGCGGATATCGTGCAGGATAATTATGATGATTTCAATGACAAGTATTACGGGAACAACAACGTTCACGTAAGTAATAAATCCGCTTTACACGGCACACACGTATCCGGCATCATTGGCGCGGCGCGCAAGAATGGCCTGGGAATGGATGGAGTTGCCGGTAATGTTAAGATAATGACCCTTCGCGCTGTACCTGATGGCGATGAGCACGACAAGGATATCGCCCTGGCGATCCGTTATGCAGTGGACAACGGAGCCCAGGTGATCAATATGAGCTTTGGAAAAGGCTTCTCTCCCGAAAAGCACTGGGTGGATGAGGCTGTAAAATATGCGGAGAGCAAAGGTGTGTTGCTGGTTCACGCTGCCGGCAATGATGCACGTAACATTGACACCACGCATAACTATCCTTCTCCCCTGTTCAAAGACGGTTACCGCGCACCCAACTGGCTTACCGTAGGCGCCAGCGGCGATCCCAGGATCGGTGGATATACTGCCAGCTTTTCAAATTATGGCAAGACCGAAGTGGATGTATTTGCACCTGGCGTGAAGATCTATTCCACCGTGCCCGGTGGCAACACCTACCAGAACCTGCAGGGAACCAGTATGGCCTCTCCCGTGGTGGCAGGTATCGCAGCTTTCATCCTGGAATATTATCCAAACCTGAGCGCTGAACAGGTGAAAATGGTGATTGAAAAATCTTCAGTGAAACCCACGGAGAAAGTAAAGAACCCTGAAACGGGAGAAATGGTGGATCTTTCCGAGATCAGCAAATCCGGTGGCCTGGTGAATGCTTACGAAGCCATCAAGCTGGCATCCACCATCAAAGGCAATCGCAAGGCGCCCGCTACCAAGTCAGTAGTGAATGAAAAAAAGAAAGACTAAGAGATCATTTCGTTAATATTTATCCCGTCCTTCACCGGCGACCCGGTTGAGGACGGGATTTTTATCTCTCCTGATTCTGAGTAAACTTGAGTAACTTGCATACCCCTAATATTTCGTTTATGAAAAAAATACTGGCCGCCCTGGTAACCATATCGATGCTTTCAGCAGGATGTAATTCTGACAAAACAGCTTCCGACGGATCGGAGAACACAACGCGAAACCTGCAACCGCCCCCGGTTAACCCGGTATCGGTAACCCCGAATAACAACAATACCAGCAATACCAGCAATAGCACATCGCCAGTGACCACGGCAACAGGGCTGAACCCTGCTCACGGTGAGCCGGGCCACCGCTGTGATATTCCCGTAGGTACACCCCTGAGCCAGGCGCCGAAAACGACAAGTGTGACCACTACGCCCACCGTCACTGCACCTACAGTTACTGCTCCGCAGATCACGACCACTCCCACCGTTCAAAATACCACCACTACAACCGCTACGGCACCTGGAATGAACCCCGCGCATGGCCAGCCCGGTCACCGTTGTGATATCCCGGTTGGACAGCCGCTGAACAGCAAACCGGCCACCACGATTTCGACCGTGCCGGTGAAAACAAACTAATTTTCCCTATGCCCCGGCCCGACCTGAGCAGGGTGCCGAAATGGTACCACGGTTACATTGAACTAACAAAGGGGGATGATCTGTTGTCCCTGATGGAAGCACAACTGAGCACGTTCCTGGCCTTCACCCGCGATATCCCTGTTGCCAAGCATAACCATCGCTATGCGGAAGGAAAATGGTCGGTCAAGGACCTGCTTCAACACATCATCGACGGCGAAAGAATCTTCGCTTACCGGGCCCTTCGTTTCGCGCGGAAAGACTCCACTCCCCTTCCTGGTTTCGAGGAAAACGATTACGCCGTTTCCGCAAGAGCAGAACGCCGTCCCTGGAGCGAAATGATCGAAGAGTTCAGGCAATTACGGGGCGCTAATCTCCTTATGTTTAAAGCATTCGATTCAGAAGACCTGGAAAGAGAAGGCATCTCCAATGGCCAGCCTGTTTATGTATTGGCTCTCGGCTACATAATGGTGGGGCACATTGATCATCACCTGAATATCATTCGACAGCGGTACTTGTGATGGAGATTTGTTTTGAAGCAGAATGCCGGCCACACGTGTCCATCTTTTTTTTCCCTATTTGAACTTTGGAAACTGAGGATTGAAAAAACTGAGGATCATCGAAAAGAAAAAGGGCCAAGAAGCAGAACGCTTCTCAACCCTTAAACTATTAGAGCTTTTTATTCCTTAACCTAGAATGCTTTCTTCGCCGGCTCCTCTGTTTTCTTCGCCTTCGCCAGGTTCTGCTGGCTGATCATATCATTCATCACTTTCACGGCCTGGTCAAGATAGATATCCTGCTTGAGGCTTTTCAACCACTGGACGAACCTTTCCCTCTTCGTGGTATCATCTGACCAGCGATCCGCTTCTTTCGGAAGCGCAGTGACATCGATCTCCTGCTTGAGTTTCATTAGGGACTCCAGTTGCTTGATGGAAGCCTGGATGGCTTTCTTCTCCTTCCGGTATTTATCGATCTGCAAGGAATATTGCTTATCATTCTGGGCCGCGAGCCACTGCGTGGTCTCCCGGATCATATTGAAAGTATTGTCCTGCTCCAAACGCTGGTTGCTCAGGTTCTGGATGGTCTTCAGATCATACCCGGGTTGCCAGTTATTGTAATTGGCTTTACCGATCTCATCCCAGGGAAGAGCATCCGGATCATCTTTTTCTCTCACTTTCAGATACTCAAGATTGTCAGGAAGCACAATGTCGGAATTCACTCCTCTTAACTGGGTGGAACCACCATTGATCCTGTAAAATTTCTGAAGGGTGAGCTTCACGGTTCCCAGGTCGGAATTCGACATAGAGAACCCGTTGACGGGATCCAGCCCGATATTGCGCTGCACGGTTCCCTTTCCATAAGTGGAAGT
>CAMLEM010000213.1 GCA_946479005.1 uncultured Chitinophagaceae bacterium
GGAGATCTCCAGGATCCGCGGATGCAGGCCACCCATTGAACCCCGGGTGGCGAGGGAACGGATATAAACGGAGGGATGGGTGAACCATTCGCTCATCCGGATCCTGTCGCCCAACACCGCGCCGCGGTTGAAAGGCGAAGAGGGATCAATACAAAGCACCGCTACCTTTTTGCCGGCTTTCACCAGCAAACCTACCAGCGCGTCTGTCAATGTGCTTTTCCCGGCCCCGGGTGGACCGGTGATCCCAATGATCTTTGTTTTCGAAGGGGGCAGGGAACGAAGCAATTTTTCATAGCCCTTGTATTCGTTTTCCACCAATGAGATGGATCGCGCAAGGGCTCTCGTGTCCCCCTCCTGGATTTGTTTTAAAAGCTCCTGCCACATCAATGAGATATTGTACTTTACAAATGTATGCTTGTCAGCCTTCAGAATGACCGGGGGAGCAGTTTGTTTTTTATCGCCCTGCTCATTATGCTGGTTTCGCTCTTTGTGTCAAGAGCTGCACTATCCATCTCGGTGATCTTGTTCCTGCTGGCCTCATTGATACACGGGGACCCGCTGGCGCAGGTAAGAAATTATTTTCAAACGCCTTTGTTATGGATCATCGGTTCATTATTTTTCGTGCCGTTGGTCTCGGGCCTCTGGAGCGAGGACGAGGCTGAATGGATAAGGATCATTAGGATCAAGCTTCCCCTTCTCGTTCTTCCTTTCGCCTTTGCCTCCCCGGTGAGCCTTTCGAAAAAGCAATGGGAGATCATAGCCCTGTTGTCGATCGCGCTGGTAACGATCGCAACCGTGGGGAGCCTACTTTCCTATATAATGGAGGCCAGGCTTGTCAATGAGTCATATCTCGAAGGCAAATCATTACAAACGGCTTTTGATAACGACAGGGTGCGTTTTAGCTGGGTAGTGGGTCTCACTTCATTGGGGGCAGGATGGGCAGGGATCTCCTACTGGCCGAAGCAAGGAGGGAGGGCAATCATGTTTTTTTTCATTGCCGCCTGGCTGGCCGTTTATCTCCATATTCTCGCGGTGCGTACGGGCCTGGCCGTTTTTTATCTCTCGTTATTTTTCGTTTTCATTTACGGGTGCAGGGCAAAGGCCGGAAAAAGCCGGATCATCCTGATCATAATTTTTGCACTGCCCGTCCTGGCCTGGTTCACGTTCCCGAGTTTTCAAAATCGCGTGAAATACCTGGCCTATGAATTCGAATTTGCAAAGGATCGTTCTTATCTGCCGCGATCCACCGACCCCGTGAGGATCATCTCGATGCAGGCGGGGATCGAGCAATTCAGGTCGGCGCCTGTTTTGGGGCTGGGATTTGGTGACATCCGCTCATCTTCCAAAAAATGGTACGCTGAGTATCATCCCTCGATGAGAGAAGATGATATGATCCTTCCTTCCAGCGAATACCTGGTTTACGCGGCGGGGGCGGGGATCCCGGGCATTCTCTGCATACTGGCAGCGGTCATCCTTCCCTTATTTGTAAAGCTGCGTCACCGAAAGCCCTGGCTCCTGCTGAACATAGCAGTGTTTCTCTCATTCTTTACTGATATCGGGCTCGAAGTTCAGTATGGGGTTTTCATTTATTGTTTTGCCGTACTTGCCGGATGGAAATGGATGGTAAGTGAAAACGGGTAATCTTTGCAGGATGGACCCTTTTTCGGTGGTGATCGTTTGCCGCAATGAGGCGGATATCATTGGCAGGACCCTCGGCAGCCTGGCGGGATCAACGGATGATGTGGTTGTTTACGACAGCGGTAGCACCGATGGTACCAGGGAGATCGTGGAAAACGCAGGCGCCCATTTGATCGGGGGTGAATGGATGGGCTATGGGCCGACGAAAAAGAAGGCTACCTCCTTTGCAAAACACGACTGGATCCTGAGCCTGGATGCAGATGAATCCCTGAGCCCGGAGTTAAAAGCTGAATTATCTACCATTGATCTCTCCGACCCTGATGTGGTCTATGAACTTAAGTTTCTCAATCATATCGGGAACAAAGCGCTGCGTTTTGGTGAATGGGGCGGAGATAAGCACGTTAGGATCTTTAACAGGACAAAGGTTCAGTGGAATGAAGCCCCCGTTCACGAAGAGCTGATCCTGCACGAAGGAACCCGGAAGAAAAGTTTAAACGGGTATGTGCTGCATTTTACGGCGAGAAGCATAGAGCAGTATGAAAAGAAGCTGGACCAGTATGCTTTGCTGAACGCGGAAAAATACAGGAAGCAGGGCAGGAAACCCGGATGGATACGCAGGAACCTTGCCGCCCCTTTTTCTTTCATCAGCAATTATGTTTTCAGGCTGGGCTTTCTCGATGGCAGGGAAGGTTTTCAATGTGCAAGAATGACTGCGCGTTACACTTTTAGGAAATATGCAAAATTAAAAGAGCCGGGGCAGCGTTAATTTTGCGCTATGACCAATTTCATTCCCATATTCCCGTTGGGCATTGTGCTTTATCCTGGTGAACAATTGAACCTTCACATTTTCGAGCCGAGATATAAACAGCTGATCAGTGAATGCCACGAATCAAAGAAACCCTTTGGCATTCCCACCGTGATAGAAAATAAAATGCAGGACTATGGCACCCTTGCGGAGATCACTGAAGTAACGAAGCTGTACGATAATGGAGAGATGGACATCAAAACGGTTGGAACGAAGATATTCCGGATCCTGGAGGTGATTAAAGAAGTGCCGGAAAAGCTGTTTAGCGGGGCCATTGTGAATTACCCGGAAAACTACCAGAAAGGAAATCCCAATGTGATGCGAAAGGTGATGAAGAGCATTCGCGACCTTCACGATCTGCTTAAGATCAAGAAGGAGCTTCCGGGTGATGATGCGCATACCCCCTGTTACGAAGTGGCTCACCACGTGGGGCTATCGCTGGAAGAGGAATATGAAATGCTCGGCCTGCTCGACGAAAGGCAGCGACAGGAATATTTAAAAAGACACCTGACCCGTGTCATACCTTTGGTGGCCGGTATGGAACAGTTAAAGGAGAAGATCAAGCTGAACGGCCATTTTAAAAATCTTTCCGGGTTCAATCTCGGCGGATAAAAGTTCTCTTATGACCAAAACACTATGCCTGGATTTTGGAAATACCAGAAAGAAGGCTGCCCTTTTCAGCGATGACCGGATCGTTGAACAATTTTCCTTCGATGATAATTACACAGAGAGGATACAATCCGTAATAAAGACCCACCAGCCGCAGCGGTCCATATTATCTTCGGTGGTAGCAGACGATGCAGGACTCGAACAGCTGCTTTCAACCAATACGAGGTTTCATAAATTGGGTCATCAGACGAAACTTTCATTCACCACGCCTGTCAGCAAGCCGGAGACCATTGGTGCCGACAGGCTGGCGCTAAGCGCAGCGGCCGTGAAGTTCTATGGAGATAAGAATAATCTCGTGATCGGCCTGGGCACCTGCGTGACCTATAATTTCATCAATAAGTACAAGGAGTTTCTGGGGGGTGCCATTTCACCAGGTCTCGGAATGCGTTTACGTTCGATGCACGAGTACACGGCGAAGCTCCCGCTGGTGAAAGCAGATGATAATGTGCCGCTGATAGGTTATGATACAAATTCGAATATCCTTTCAGGCGCCGTGCTCGGGATCTGTAACGAGATCGATGGCTTCATCAATGCTTACCGGGAGAAGTTCAGGAACTTTAACGTCCTGTTAACCGGGGGTGATACGGTGTATTTGGCTTCCCACCTTAAAAACAAGATATTTGCAGACCCCGAACTAATCTTTAAAGGTCTGTATGCAATCAGCGAGGCGAATAACACATAAGAAAATCAATCGTTTATATCGTTTATTTTTTTCGCTGAGCATCCTCTTCCTGCTGCCGGCATTTGTGCTCCGGGCGCAGGATAACTCACCGTTTTCCAGGTATGGCATAGGAAACCTGACTCCGTCCTACAATGTTTTTAATCGTGGTATGGGAGGCATTTCCGCGGGATTCTTTGACGGAAGCACGATCAATCTCAACAACCCCGCGGCTTATTCATTTTTTGAATCGAGCCGTGAACAGAAGTCGAAGAAGCTTACGTCCGGAAGAGCGGTGCTGGACGTGGGAATGAATTTCGATCGCCGTGTACTTACCGAACCGGGTAACCCGAATCCTTTTAAGACAAATAATGCGATGTTCTCTTACCTGCAGGTG
>CAMLEM010000214.1 GCA_946479005.1 uncultured Chitinophagaceae bacterium
TTTTTTCCAGTTCCATATAATCCCTGATCATATCGATCTCTTTCTCCAAAAGCACAAAGGGCCTGTTACAATCATTCAGGATATAATGCAGGAGGCGGGAAAGTTTTGTTATCATTTCAGGTGCCTTTGGAGAATTGGACAGCGTGAAAAAGTAAATATTGTTAAGGGTATTAAATAAAAAGTGAGGGTGCACCTGGGCTTTCAGTAGCCGGAGTTCCGCATTCGTTTTCTCTTTTGCCAGCTGCTCGGCTTCCTTATGCTTTTGCCACCATCGTTTAACAAGTTTGATCATCACGGCGATGCCTGTTATGATCGGCAGGCTGGAGAGCTGATCGATGATTACTGCACGTATCCCTCTAGCTTCAAAAAAAGGATACAAAGGCCCAATATCCGCCAGGTAGTTGTAAATGGCTGGGGAATGCTTGAACAAAACCGCTACAACAAAGAAAATCGCCAGCACAGAAAGTGTAAGGGCTCCCGTGACCAGGGGGTTTCGTTTTTTGAGGTAATATTCAGGGAGCAGCCAGTTGATGAGCGTGTATGTCAATGCTATTTGCGGGATGATAACACCCAGTAAGGAGTTGACAAAAAATGACTTGATGAAAAATAACACGGGCCCGAGTTTTTGCAGGTTAATGGTTCCTGGTCCACTGGTGTCCCACCCTTTGAACACGTGATTTGGAAAATGGAATAATAAATTATACGCAAGACACCATACCAGCCAGAATGTGAGGTGGCGTACGATACGATGCCTGCGCTCGCTGGAAAATATGAATTCATTTTGGGTCATGGGTAATGCCTTAATAAATTTAATCAATCCCCTCACCAAAATAGGCTGCCTGCCAAAAATTATTAGACCTCTCTTGCCTTCCCTGGGATAAAAACCGTTCGTCGTCGACATCCGGTTTAGATGTCGGATCCTATGAGAATTGACATTGGCCGGCTGCGGTTTGGCGAAATGCAAAAGTTTTGCTTTACCGGGATGATAATTTGTGAGGAGAAACTAAGACAGATCATTTTATGGGAAAGATTACCAAACCCCTGGTGTTTGCATTTTTACTTTCATCATCCGTAGTTTTTAACGCCTGCCAGAAGTCCCTGGAGTTTCCGGGGGATGGCAGGGAGGCAGAAGAAATCACTATCATATCGCCCGACATCAAGCCGTATAAATTTGAAAGGGTAAACGAGCAAAATTTTTCCTCGCAAGGATGGCGTGAGCAACAGGTGAACAATACTGCGACCAACCAGGTTTTTTCGGACGAGTCGGATTATGTTGAAATCGTGTGCGGGCCGCTAAATAATAGTGATCACCGGCTTATCCGGGGATCCATTACAATGAATCTGCCCACCAGCGCCGATCCAACCCTAAGAAGAATTCGTCTTCGCAGGAAGGGCTATTCAGGTACCCTGTTGTCAGATCTGACCGAGTTGAAATATAGCACCTATGTGGTCCAGAACTGTCCGACAATCCTCGTACTGCAGGTTGATGTGGACGGTGATGCGGATAATGAGTTCAATATTTTTTATGAACCCCGGACTTACATTCAGCCTGCCGGTTTTCCGCCTCTGGTCCTCAATGCCTGGCAACAATGGGATGCCCTGAACGAGGGGGTATGGCATATAGAAGCTTCCCAGGTATCACTTCCCGGTGATCTTGCAGACCAGGAATGCACGATAGCAGAATTGACGACTGTTTTTCCTAATGCGAGGATCATTGACACCCCTCCCGTGAGGCATAGCGGAGAGGGAATACGGTTCACCATCGGCGGTAGTCCTGCGAATTTGTTCAATAATACGATCGGGTATATGGATGCATTGATCATCGGAACAAAGAATGAACAAGTTTCAACGCTATACGATTTCACCTGTAACCAGGGAAATAATTAAGACATAATCTACATCAGAATATCCGGTGAAGCGGAGCCGGCATAATGCTCAAGACAATAATTACATTTTTAATCACGAAAAAATCAGGGGGTTTATTATGAAACACAGAACAATTATTTGCCTTATCACAGCTAATATGCTTTTTGGCTGTAATAAAAACTCAGAGTTTGTTCCTCAGAAAGAATCCGAATTGCAATTGCTTTCCGCCAGTAAGAATGGAGCCATACAGATTTCCGGTGTTGGTTTTTACGCCACGAATAGTGAATGTGATTATGAAAGCCAGGGGGCAGATTATGCCATCAGGATCACCGGGGACCTGGAGGGTTGCCTTTATGCTTACATCGATGCCTTTGAATGCTCGCCAAGTGGCACTTATCGCGAAGAAGGGAGGGAATACTTCGTGGGGACATTCAATGGCCAGGCAGGTACCTTCTGGACCACTTACAAATTTGAAGCGAAGTATGAAGGGTGTAGCGAAAACGGGGGCCCCCTTGGCTTGGAGATATTTGGCCGTTGCCAGCATCCCATCGTGGCTGAAAGCGGAACGGGTGTGTTTGCAGGTGTAAGCGGAAGATTAGACTTTAAAGATGACATCGAGGCAGGAAATTTTCCCTATACTGGTCATTTACGGTTCTAAAGCGTATATCATTCTTTTATGAAAATAGCGGGTACGATAGTTCTGGCTTTTCTACTCATTGTTACACAAGTAAGTGTGTCGTGTAAAAAGGAGTATTCCTGTGAGGATTGTGTCGAAATCGGGAACCGCCCTCCGTTGGCCAACGCAGGGCCAGACCAACTCATCGACCTCCCGGTTGATAGCGTAATGCTTGACGGTTCAGGCTCCAGCGACCCGGATGGGAGCATCAGTGAATGGTTATGGGTGAAAATTTCAGGCCCGGCATCATTTACTTTTACCAACATCGCTGCCGCCAGAACCAGAGTGTTTAATCTCACGGTGGGGGATTATGAGTTTGTTTTAAGAGTAATGGATAACGGTGGGCTGACCTCCTCAGATACGCTAATTGTTAAGATCAGGGACCCCATCCAGACAAACCAGCCTCCTGTGGCCAAAGCGGGACCAGACCAGTCAATCAGGCTTCCGGTTAATTCAGGAAGCCTTGATGGGAGGGGATCGTCCGACCCTGACAATAATATCACGCAGTATTTGTGGACCAGGGTGTCAGGGCCTGTTTCATATAATATTTCGAATCCTAATTCTGCACAATCTGCGATTACCACTCTTGTAGAGGGAATTTATGAATTCGAGTTAAAGGTTACGGATGCAGAAGGATTATTTTCAAAAGATACAGTTCTTATTACCGTATTACCACCTCAACTCCCTTGTACTGACTGCAAGATCGTTTTTGTAAGTGATCGCGATGGCAACGAAGAGATCTACTCAGCCAATGAAAATGGAATGAACATTCATAGACTTACCTACTCAGCAAGTTCAGATAATTCACCGGCTTGGTCGCCGGATGGAACGCGGATCGCATTTGTCAGTGACCGGAATGGTCAACCTGAGATTTATATTATGAACTCCGATGGTTCCAACCTGGTTCGCACTAATTTCCTTGGGCTTGATCCGGCCTGGTCTCCGGATGGAGCAGAAATCGTCTTTTCCGGTTTCCGTAATGGAAACCAGGATCTCCTGAAAGGGAATGTTTCAGGTGGCTTACCGACTTTATTGTTTTCAGCTCCGGGATATGAGGGTTTTCCTGCCTGGTCCCCGGATGGAATGCGGATCGCATTTACGAGTGATTGGATGGCCTATGACTTCGTATACGATATTTATAAGATCAATAATGACGGCACAGGATTTCATCCCCTGACGGGAAACATACTACTTGACAGCCTCGATTATATGGCGCCCCGGTGGTCGCCGAACGGAACCAGGATTGCATTACTGGTTGAAAACGCAGATCACATAAATTCGGAAAAAATTGGGGTAATGAATATAGATGGAAGCGGTCTCAACACATACCGGTCAGATGCGGCCGCCGCGACCCGGACTGCGTGGTCTGCTGACGGCACCAGGATCATTTATACTTCGATAACTGGTTCAAGGAAGGATGTTTCCTGGGTTTCAGCCGATGGAACTGCCTGGGGAACGATCATCATCAATGGATGGAACGCGGATTGGCAACATTAATAATAAACACTCTAACGCGCTCCTCAGGGTCCCGTCGATTTATAGGCGGGACTTATTTTTGGATTGACAAAGAAAAAACTGGATATTCAAAAGATCCTTGAAGCGGCAAATGCATAGCGTCT
>CAMLEM010000215.1 GCA_946479005.1 uncultured Chitinophagaceae bacterium
TTGCATAAAAGAAGGGCTGGAGATGCCGGCCGAGACCCAGGAAGTGTGTATGGAGCATATGCAAAAAAGAGTTTGCAATTATGATGTACGTGCCTGGGCAGAAGAATTTCTAAAAGAACTGGAAAATATCAAAAAGAGACAGCAGTCCTTCCAGATCCGGTTCATCGACGAATATGAAAAAGGAAAGCTGTTTGATGCGTACAGGAACGCGCGCGGAAGACTTTTCCTTCTCGATTATGATGGCACACTGGTATCCTTCCGCGCCGATCCGAATGCCGCTGTTCCGGATAGAAGGTTACTGGAATTATTGGAGAACCTCGGATCACAGGAAGGAAATGAAGTATTCCTGATCAGCGGGCGGAGCAGTTCCTGGCTGGAGAAACATTTTGGGCATTTGCCCATCGGGCTGGTGGCGGAGCACGGCGACCGTTACAAGTTTCGGGATGACAAGTGGAGACTGGAAGTACCAATGTACACGGAATGGAAAGAGAAGGTCCATAATATAATGGATATGTATGTGCGGCGTTGCGCCAATACTTTCAAAGAGGAAAAAGAATTCTCAATGGTATGGCATTACCGCAATGCCAACCAGGAAGAGGCTAGCTTACGCGCGCACGAACTGGTGGGTGATCTAAATGACTACATTCATAACCGGCATTTGCAGGTATTGCTCGGCAATAAGATCGTGGAGGTTCGCCATAGTGGTGTGAACAAGGGAAGTTTTGTTCGGAAGCTGGTTCAAAAACGTTCCCGTGATTTCATCTTCGCTGCGGGGGATGACCGTACGGATGAGGATATGTTCAAAGCGCTTCTGGAGGTATCAAAGCCTTTCAGTATTAAGATCGGCCACGAGGCTTCCTATGCGAAGTATAATTTGTACACACCTCAGATGCTGGTTTCCTTACTGGAAAGTATTAGTCATCTTCCTGTTCGGGAGGAGTACACGGGAAGGGGAAAAGTGAAGCCTGTGGGATGATAATGGCACTCATTTCGCAATCTCATACACGATCCAACTCATTACCCAGGCCAGCCCCGTCATATACAACAACTGAATGATCGGCCATTTCCAGGTGCCGGTCTCGCGGCGTACGATGGCAAGAGTACTCATACACTGCATAGCGAAAACATAGAATATCATCAGGGAAAGGCCTGCTGCGAGGGTAAATACCGGCCGGCCGTCAGGATGTTTGGCGGCGGCCATTTTCTCGGTTAGCTTTTGTTCTCCTCCCTCGTCACCCACACTATATAAAGTGGCCATAGTGCCTACAAAAACTTCGCGTGCCGCAAAGGAAGTAATGATAGCGATACCGATCTTCCAGTCGAATCCCAACGGGGCAATGGCCGGTTCGATCGCCTTGCCTGCAATGCCGGCGTAAGAATTTTCCAGCTTCTCCGTTTGCCTTTCCACGTTCAGGGTTTCAACGCGCACGCTATCACCAGTATTCTTCGCTTCCCAGATGGCTGAGTCATATTTTTGGTTGATCTCCTTTATGGTATTTCCCGGTCCAAATGAACTCAGGGCCCAAAGGATCAAACTGATGATCATAATTACTTTTCCCGCTTCAACCACGAAGATCCTGGCCTTGGCCACCATCGTACTTATGATATTCTTCCACCTGGGTTCGCGATATGTGGGTAACTCAAGAATGAAAAAACTTTTCTCTTTGATCCGTATGAACCATTTGGCCACCCAGGCCACCAATAAAGCAAAAACCAGCCCCAGCAGGTAGAGTCCCATCATTACCAGTCCCTGCACACCCAGGAATCCAAATAAGTAAGTTTCCGGGATGACGAGCCCAATGAGAATGATGTACACCGGCAACCTCGCGGAGCAGCTCATCAGGGGAGTTACCAGGATGGTGAGTAATCTTTCTTTCCGGTTCTCAATGCTGCGCGCACTCATAATCGCAGGCACGGCACAGGCAAATCCACTGATCATCGGCATCACCGATTTGCCATTCAGTCCCACGCTGCGCATCAGCCGGTCGGAAAGGAAACTGATCCTGGCCATATAACCTGTATCTTCTAAAATGGTGATCAGTCCAAACAGGATCATTATCTGAGGTACAAACACTAGGATGCCGCTCAGACCCGCGATCACTCCATTGATCAGGAGATCACTCCACCGGTTATCCGGCAGGAAGGACCCAAGTGCACCGCTGATCCAGGCAAAACCCTGTTCGATCCAGTCCATCGGCCATTGTGCCAAAAGAAAAACGGATTGGAACAAAAGAAATAACACCCCGAGCAAAATGAGATAACCCCACACACGATGTAGCAGGATATTATCAAGCTTTTCGGTGATCAGCGTTTTCTGCAATGGATCCGGTTCACTCACTGCCACATCCATAATATGCTTGATGCGTCCGTAACGCTGCAATATTTCTTCCGCCTGTGTGCGCGTGGGATTGAACTTATGGTAAACCTCGATGGACTCGATGCTGTCCTGCAGCTCATCTTTCAGCTTGAAAGATTCGTGGTTGATGAGATAATGAATGGCAGAATAGTCACTCAACTCAGGAATATTCTTTCTCATCTGCTCGATGGCACCCGGGGCAAGTGCCCTGTTATCGATAAAATCACGGGCCGGCGCCTGGTAGATATGGTCGGCGGTTTGAGCGATGGCCTTTTTTAATTGTGAAATACCACGACTCTTCCGCGGGTTCACAGAAACCACAGGAACGCCGAGTTCTCTCTCCGTGGCAGGGATATCGATGCGGATCCCCTTTTTCTTGGCAAGGTCCATCATTGTCAACGCAATCACAACAGGGAGCTTGAGGTCAATGATCTGGGTAGCGAACAACAGGTTTCGTTTGAGATTCGAAGCGTCAACCACTACCACAAACACATCCGCTCTCACGTGAGGGTCCTGGTTCAGCAAAACTTTATAGCTCACCCATTCATCTTCCCGGCGGGGATAGAGGCTATAGGATCCTGGCAGGTCGATCACTCCGGCGGTGCGGCCTTCAATGTCGGTGGAGCCTGTTTTTTTATCAACGGTGACCCCCGGGAAATTCCCGACTTTCTGGTTCAGCCCGGTGAGACTGTTGAACAGGGAACTTTTCCCCGAATTGGGGTTGCCGACCAAGGCGATATGGAGCTTGCCTGACAAGTCTGCAAAGGTATTGAAAGAGTGGGGTTTGGGAGTTACGAGAAAGGGAAGACGAGTTACGGTTTAAGGTATTATTTGCAGGGGTGACGGGAAGAATAGAAGACGGTAAGTGCATATTAATTCCTCTGCCTAGTTTTGCAGGATGAAAAAATACGCCCTGCATCTCTTCCTGATCCTGACCCTGGCCGCCTGTGGCACCTCAAAAAACGCGACCCAGTCCGCCGATGATCTTATCCGGAATCTCAGATCTCATATTACCTACCTCTCGTCAGATGAACTCGAGGGAAGAAGAACCGGTACGAAAGGGGAAGAGCTGGCGATGGAATATATTGCAGGTCAGTTCAAAAACATCGGTCTTCTGCCTAAAGGCACCGAATACTTTACGCAATCCTTCCAAGTGTATGACGGGAGGATGATGAATGAAGTAAATACTTTGTTTATCAATGGCCTTCCCCTTTATCTAGAAAGAGATTATTTCGTTTATCCTTTTAGCCCGGATGCCCTGGTGACTGGCACCGCTTCCATTGCTTTGAAAGAATCTGGAGCGCCCTGGTTTTTCGACCTGGAAGATGCCCTTGAAGGCAATAAAAGCAACCCCCATTATGACGTGAACGAGTTCATTAAGAAAACTATGGAAGAAGCGAAGAAAGGCGGTGCCACAGCCCTGGTCCTTTACAATAGTTCCCTTCTTCCGGATAACCAGCTTTTCGACCCAAAAGACAGGACCGCTGTTGCTGAGATCCCCGTTATATATGTCAAATACGATGCGGCGAAAAAGCATTTTACAAATCCTTCTGCTTCAATGAAGTTTAACCTGCGTACGAGTATTGGAGAGAAGACGAGGGTGGGACGCAATGTTATTGGTTTTATTGATAATGGAGCGTCAACAACTGTTGTATTGGGCGCCCATTATGATCACCTCGGTTATGGAGAAGATGGAAATTCAATGATCCGTACGGGGGAACGTCTCATCCATAATGGGGCAGATGACAATGCCAGCGGTACGGCCGCCCTGATCGAAATGGCAAGGAGACTGAAGAGTT
>CAMLEM010000216.1 GCA_946479005.1 uncultured Chitinophagaceae bacterium
TCCTGCCACGCTCTCAGGTTTTGAAGAAAATCAGAATCTTTATGTTCATTGCGCAGGCGGATACCGCAGCGTGATCGCCGCTTCGCTGTTGAAGCGCCAGGGCATTCATAATCTCCGCAACGTGGAAGGCGGATGGAACCAGATAAAAAAACTGGAAAACCTGGAGATCGAAAAAGAGACCAGTGTTTTGAACTGATTGATAAACCTGCATAAAAAAGCGATCCGCCTGATGGGCGGATCGCTTTTTTTATTTTAAAGTTTGGATTCTATCCAGTCGTTCAGCTTCGGCGAGCTCTCACAGCTGATGATAACGGCATAACGGGGCTTATCTCCATTATGCACTCCCACGTGCCAGAGGCGTTGAGAATCCACTACAAAATGCGCTCCCTTTGGCATCGGCACCCGCGCTTCGGATTCCTTGATGGGAAGGTTATTTTCATCGCTATCGTAAAGAAGCATATAGCTGTCGGGGTTGTCGGTCAACTCGATCCACATTCTGACCACCCAGCCTTCGCCCTCCGGGTTCAGCCGGTTATTATCATCGCGGTGCACGGAACGCAGGGCCTGGTCGTGTGCCTGGGGTTCCAGCCTGATCACACGCACCCGTCCAAAATTGGCGGGAATGGATTTGATATACTTCATCAACTCGGGGCATTTCTCCACGTTGGGCGTGAAAATGGCATTCTTATCCGTCTTTCCATTTTCCCAAAAACCTTTGCACTCGATGGTTCCATCACAGGAAGCGAGCGGCGCGAAATTGGTATCTCCCCCGCTTTTCCAATCCATATAGGTCAGGCTTTCCCACTCGGAGGCGGGAATATTACTGATATCGAGGGTTTTCATAATAACATATCCCTTTTCCTTCATTACAGGCATACGGTAATGGTTGGTGTCGAGGGGGATCTTTACAGACCAATGTTCGGAATGCGGCCAGAAGATGGCGGGGGCGGTTGACATTTTGATTCGTTTGTGGCCGCAAAATAATTAAAAAACGCGAGGGCCGGGACCTGCCGGAACTGATTAAAATCAGGGCCTGTATTCTAAAGGAAAAGTTAACATCCCCGTTTTATAACCATTCGTCAGGAAATTGTCACCCTTCAGATAAATAGCCGCTTCATCGGTTAACTGTCACTCTACCTTTATTTCCCGGGGATTGTAACCCTGCTTCCCCTGTAAACGTCATAACCGGACTTATGCAAAAGATCAAAACCAGCTTTGTAGCTATCCTGCTGCTCATTTCAATGATGGCATTTTCGCAAACGCCACCCGCCCCCCGCCAATTACCTGCCCAGAGAACAACCAAAGCCGTTAAGATTGATGGTTTAATCAACGATGAGGCCTGGAAAGACGCGGCGATGATGACGGATATGGTTGAATTCCGTCCTACCGTAGGAAGGAAAGAAGATCCGGAGACCAAAACCATCGCATACCTGATGTACAATGATGAAGGGATCTATTTCGGCGGTCATTGCTATGAGAGGACCAAGGACAGCATCGCCAGGGAGCTCTCGGGCCGTGATGGGTTTGGGACCAACGATTACATCGGGCTGATCTTCGATACGTATAACGATAAACAAAACGGCTTTGAATATTTCGTAACGCCCCTGGGAGAACAATGGGATGCCAAGATGTCGCCCGACCGCGGGGAAGATTTCACCTGGAGCGCCGTATGGGAAAGTGGCGCCGTGATTCACAACGATGGCTGGAGTTTTGAAATGTTCATTCCTTACTCTGCCATCCGTTTCGGAAAAGGAGATGTGCAAACCTGGGGACTGAACATCACGCGCCGCCGCCGGAAGACCGAACAGCAGAATACCTGGAATCCCATTGACCCGAATGTTAATGGATTTTTGACTCAGGAAGGCTTCTGGGCCGGGATCCGGGATATCAAGCCTCCACTAAGGCTCCAATTTTCTCCCTACCTCTCCACTTATGTGAACCATTATCCCTCTCATACGAAGGGGGTGAAAGACTGGACCTCCTCGATCAATGGAGGGATGGACATAAAATACGGGATCAACCAGGCATTTACGCTGGATATGACCCTGATTCCCGACTTCGGACAGGTTCAAAGTGACAACCGGATCCTGAATCTCAGTCCCTTTGAAATCCGTTATGACGAAAGAAGACCATTCTTCACAGAAGGCACTGAATTGTTCAATAAAGGAAACCTTTTCAATTCCCGGAGGATCGGTGTACAATCCAGGGGCGCACGATCACTTTATCCTTATGCGGGACCCAATGATCTTTTCGTGAAAAACCCGGTCGAATCAAAGCTTATCAATGCCACAAAAGTTTCGGGAAGAACTCAAAAAGGCCTGGGTATCGGAATTCTCAACGCCATCACTAACCACCGCTATGGTGTGCTTGAAGATACGGTCGCTAAATCCACGAGAGAGATCCTCCTGGATCCGCTTACCAATTACAGCGTGATCGTGTTTGATCAGACGCTAAAGAATAATTCCAGCGTTTCTCTCGTAAACACGAACGTGTGGAGAAGCGGTGGCGCCTATGATGCGAATGTGACCTCCGGCCTTTTCAGTATCAACGACAAGAAGAATATGTGGAATGTTAATGGAAAGGTTGTAAAAAGTGTGCAGTTTGGTTATATGCAGGACGGCAGTAACAGGAACGGGTATGCGCACAGCCTGGGATTTGGTAAAACAAGTGGTCGATTCAATTTTCAGCTCAATCACGAACTGACCAATAAGACCTACGATATCAATGATATCTCGTTTATGAATTTCAATAACACGCTGGACCATTACCTGTATGCGGGGTATCGCTGGATCACACCCAAAAAATGGTATAACAACATTTACCTGAATTTCAACCTGAATTACCAACGACAATTGGACCCCGGTTATTTCAGAAGCGCCAATATCAATGCAAACGTGAACGGCCAGTTGAAAAATCTATGGTTCGTGGGCATCAACGCAGGTTATGAACCGGAGTTCAACGACTTTTTTGAATCCCGGACAGGTGAATTGTTCAGGGGCTGGTCGAATATTTATTTCGGTGGCTGGTTCGAAACCAACCAGGCAAAGAAATACAGTGTATATATGGAGGGTTTCCACGTTGATCGCAGCATGTTCAACAGCAAACGCACCCAGATGTGGTTCCAGCAGCGATACAGGTTCAGTGATAAATTCTCGATTACGCATTTTACTTCTTATGAACCCCAAAAAAGAAATGTTGGCTATGCCATCGATGGATTATTTGGCCGCCGTGACAGGGAGACAGTGGAGAACCAGCTTTCTTTCAAATATAGTTTCAATACCATGATGAACATTACCACGAGATTCCGGCACTACTGGAGTTATGTGGACTATGATCAGCTGTATGATCTTGTTGACACGAAACTGGTGGAAAACCCGAGGAATCCCAAGGACGCGAACCAGAACTTCAACTTCTTCACCGTGGATGCGGTTTATACCTGGCAGTTCGCCCCGGGCAGCTTCATCAACGTCGTGTATAAAAGCTCAACCGACAATTTCAACCATTTCTTTGAAAGAGGATATTTCAAAAACTTCGGAAAAACGATGCAGGGGGATGATATCAATAACCTCTCGCTGAAAGTGATCTATTTCCTCGACTACCTATCGTTCAAGAAGAATTTCAAGAAGAAGGATAAAGAGTGATGGATGCATATTCCTCTTTCCATTCGTGCTTCCACCGGCGATGGCTCCAGAGGTAATCAGCGGGGCGGGACCTGATACATTCCTCAACATATTCTTTGTAAGCCCGGGTTTGTTCACCGGGCTTTATTGTTGAAGCGTCGTCAGTGAATACCCTGGTATCGAGCTTATAATAACCTCTCTTCACCCGGTAGAAATGAACGAAGATCACGGAAGCGCCCGCTGCGATGGCGCCCTTTTCCGCGCCTCTCACAAAGGCGGTCTTTCTTCCAAAAAAATCAAGCCACCAGGCATTGGCTGGATCGCCGGGGCTCTGGTCGGCAACAATTCCCAATACGTGTTCAGTATTCCTTATCTCCTCATACCGGCTCTTGAAATCGGTGGCCGGTATCAGCACGGTTCCGTATTTTGCCCTCATCTGACGCATCATCCTGTCGAAATGTTTATTCCCGACCGGAAGGTAGATCCCCACGAAGGGTATGGAACTATGAGCGGA
>CAMLEM010000217.1 GCA_946479005.1 uncultured Chitinophagaceae bacterium
CGTTTATTCATAAAGAGACAGTATCCGTCAAAACTAAAGGTTTCTGATAATAAAGGCGACACAAAACCTCTTCCAGTTTCGTGATCCTGAAAGCTTTTTGACAGATATTCAGTTTCTGGCTATTTTAGGGGCTTGTATCAAAGAGGCTCCAACCAAACCAACTACTTATGAACAAAATCATAGTGCGCCGGGTACTCCTGATCTTCCTTTTGCTTTTTCCTCTTTTTCTTCTTGCACAGGACAGCCCCGAGAAAAAAGGACTCGATGAAAGAATAAATGAAAAATTCGCACCCATCGCAAACTGGTGGGAAGGCGTGGTCTTTTATCCCGTTCGTTTATCTGAAAGCGTGCAGGTGCCCATAGTGGTTGTGCTCCTGGTGGTCGGCGCCCTGTTCTTCACGCTGTATTTTTCTTTTGTCAATATTAGAAAGTTCGGACTGGCCATCAGGGTGGTCCGCGGAAAATATGATCATATTGATGCCAATGCTCCCGCTGTGAAACCCGACACGGTGCTTACCACCGACGGTGATATCGCGAGGACCATCCGGGATGAAGGGCATCACGGCGAGGTCAATCACTTCCAGGCCCTGGCGACAGCGGTCTCAGGAACGGTGGGTCTCGGTAATATCGCCGGCGTAGCTGTAGCTGTGGCCATTGGAGGCCCGGGTGCTACTTTTTGGATGATCGTCTGCGGGCTCCTGGCAATGTCTACCAAATTCGTGGAATGTACCCTGGGGGTTAAATACCGCGACCTGGATTCCAAAGGAGTGGTGTACGGCGGCCCGATGTATTATTTAAAGAAAGGTTTCGCCGAATTAAAATTGTCGGGGGTGGGAAAAGTGCTTGCTGTTCTTTTCGCCATTCTTTGCGTGGGAGGCTCCTTTGGAGGAGGAAATGCTTTCCAGTCGAACCAGGCTGCCGCCCAGATCATCAGTATGACCGGTATGGAAGGCGGGTCCGCGGGCTTTATTGTTGGTCTCATTATGGCTGCCCTGGTGGCTGTGGTGATCATCGGCGGTATCAAGCGGATCGCGACAGTGACGGAGAAGATCGTGCCCTTTATGGCTATTCTTTACATCGTCGCCTCCCTGATCATCATTTTTATGCATTTCACCCAGATCGGGGATGCTTTTAGCCAGATCATCAGTGGCGCCTTCACACCTGCCGCCGGTCTGGGTGGGGTTGCCGGTGTGCTGATCCAGGGATTCAGGAGAGCTGTTTTTTCCAACGAAGCCGGCGCGGGTTCCGCGGCGATCGCTCACTCGGCCGTTAGAACCAGGTACCCCGCTTCAGAAGGTATCGTATCCCTACTCGAACCTTTTATCGATACGGTAGTCATTTGTACGATGACCGCGCTGGTGATCGTGCTGTTCAATATGAATGGCGCTTTCACTTATGGAAACCCGGGGGCACTGAATGGCGTGGACCTTACTTCCGCTGCCTATAACGATGCCATTCCCAACTTTTCATATGTGCTTACGGTGGCCATCTTCCTGTTTGCTTTTTCAACGATGATCTCCTGGTCATATTATGGACTGCAGGCCTGGAAATTCCTGTTTGGTCGTGGTAAGATCTCGGATCTCTCCTATAAATTATTGTTTTGCGTATTCGTGGTGATCGGGGCCTCAGCAACCCTGGGTTCCGTGATCCAATTCTCGGATGCGATGATCCTGGCGATGGTATTTCCCAATATGATCGGGCTGTTTTTCCTGTTTCCCAAGGTTAAATATGAGCTTAACCGGTACCTGGATGCGGTCAGGAAAACCAAACCTTCATAACCGCCTGTCATTTTTTTGTAAGAATGGTTTAACCGGTGTAGCTACATTTAGCGCCACAAAAATTAAAATATGAGCTTATTCGTTCGCAAGCCGCTGAACGCCCTAATGCAGGAAGCAGAAGAAACGGGCTCCCACACCCTAAAGAAAACGTTAACCGCGAGGGGCCTGGTGGCCCTGGGTATCGGCGCCATCATTGGTGCGGGCCTCTTTTCCATCACCGGTATGGCTGCCGCCAACCACGCAGGACCTGCCATTACCATTTCATTTGTGGTGGCAGGACTTGGTTGTTTATTCGCGGGCCTTTGTTACGCTGAGTTCGCTTCAATGATCCCCGTCGCGGGAAGTGCTAACACCTACTCCTATGCCACGATGGGTGAGTTTATGGCCTGGATCATCGGCTGGGACCTCGTGCTCGAATACGCCGTAGGCGCCGCTACCGTGGGCATCAGCTGGAGCCGTTACCTCGTTCGTTTCCTCGACGGGTTCGGCGTTTCCCTGCCGGCTGAATTGCTGGTAGGCCCCTGGGATGGCGGTATCATCAATCTGCCCGCCGTATTCATCATCGTACTGATGAGCCTGTTGCTGATCAAGGGCACCAGGGAAAGCGCCTGGGTGAACGGTGTGATCGTGGCGATCAAGATCGCGGTGGTGCTCATCTTCATCATTCTCGGGTGGAGCTATATCAACTACAGCAATTACAACCCTTACATACCCGACAATACGGGAACCTTTGGCGAATTCGGATTCAGCGGCATCATACGGGCCGCGGCCATCGTCTTCTTTGCCTACATAGGCTTCGACGCGGTGAGCACGGCCGCGCAGGAAGCCAAGAACCCCAAACGCGATATGCCCATTGGTATCCTCGGTTCCTTACTTATTTGTACCATCCTGTATATCCTGTTTGCACACGTGATGACGGGCGTTACCAATTATAAGACCTTCGTGGGCCAGGATGGGATCGCGCCCGTAGCGGTGGCCATCGATCATATGGGAACGATGGGTGCTGATGGCGTCCCCAACCCCGATTATCCCTGGCTGAACAGGGCCATCGTGGTGGCCATACTCTTTGGTTATTCTTCGGTGATCCTGGTGATGCTGATGGGTCAGTCGCGCGTGTTCTTCAGTATGAGCCGCGACGGTCTCATCCCGAGATTCTTCTCCAAGGTGAATCCCAAAACACAAACCCCCGTAAAGAACAATATTTTCTTCCTCGTTTTCGTGAGCCTTTTCGCCGCCTTTGTGCCGGCCCGCGTGGTGGGCGAGATGACGAGCATCGGTACCCTCTTCGCTTTCATTCTCGTTTGCGTGGGTGTGATGATAATGAGAAAGAAAATGCCGGAGGTACCGAGGGCCTTCAAAACGCCGATGGTTCCGCTGATCCCCATCCTGGGTATCGCCACCTGTTTGTTTATGATGGTCTTCCTGCCAATGGATACCTGGATCCGCCTCCTCGTATGGATGCTGATCGGGCTGGATATCTATCTCTGGTATGGCGTGAAGAACAGCAAGCTCGGCGATGGCACCGATAACAGGAAAGGAATGAGAATGGCCCGGACCACGGGTGTCGTGCTCGCGATACTGCTGGCCATCGTTGGCCTGCTTCACCAGTACACCTTCGGATTTGATACGGATCGAACCCTGATGTACATCGCCCTCGTGATCGCGGCGTTCCACGTTGTATTGTACGCGAGTAAAATGGGGAGGAAGGAACAAGGGTAGGAACGAATAACGAATAATGAATAACGAATAATGGTTTCCATTCGCTGGTTACGCCATTTTCTAAACTGAAAGTATGCGGCAGGCGGGAACCATTATTCGTTATTCGTTATTCACTATTCGTTAAACCCGTAAATTTGCCCCCTCTGATCGGGAGAAACTATCCTTAACTAAATAAACATCAGTGGGACGCATATTCGAAGTACGCAAGGCCTCTATGTTCGCGCGCTGGGACAAGATGGCGAAGAATTTCACCAGGATCGGCAAGGAGATCGTGATCGCTGTCAAGGCCGGTGGCCCCGACCCCTCCACCAATGCGGCCCTGCGTCGTTGTTTCCAGAACGCCCGCAGCGTGGGAATGCCAAAAGACCGGGTGGAAGCCGCCATTAAGCGGGCCCTGGGAAAAGAGATCACCAATTACGACGAGATCCTCTACGAAGGATACGGACCCCACGGCGTGGCCCTGCTGGTGGAAACAGCCACCGACAACCACGTGCGCACCGTGGCAAACGTAAAATCGCATTTCAATAAGGGAGGCGGTGTGATGGGAAACAGCGGGAGCGTTTCCTTCCAGTTTAAAAAGATGGGGGTTTTCAAACTCAATCCCGAAGGTCTCGATACCG
>CAMLEM010000218.1 GCA_946479005.1 uncultured Chitinophagaceae bacterium
CTGAGTTTTAATAAAAGAGTTTTGATGGAGGCGGCGGACCAGTCGGTACCGCTCTACAGCCGTATCTCCTTTCTTTCCATATTTTCTTCAAACCTCGATGAGTTCTTCCGGGTGAGGATGCCGGCGATCTTCGCTTTTACCAGCATCAAGGCCAAGAAGACCTCGCTGCGGGACGAGTATCCCAAGGACCTGGTTAAACAGGTGCAGGATACCGTACTGGAACACCAGGAAGAGTTTGGGCGGATCCTTACCCGGCAGATCCTTCCCGACCTGAAGCATAACCATATCAATCTTTATTATAACGACCCCATCCGGTCCGAGCATAAGGACACCATCCGGGAATATTTTCTCTCCAAGGTCCTTTCCTTCCTTCAACCCATCATCCTGAATGAAGAGAACCAGGCCCTGGTGTTTTTGGAAAACAATGCACTCTATTTCCTGGTTGACCTTGAAGCGGCGGATAACGGCGGCAAAAAATATAATGCAGTGCTGAACATTCCCTCAGGTAACTTACCCCGGTTTCTTGAACTGCCACCCATTGGAGAGGAGCACTATATCATTTTCCTTGACGATGTGATCCGGGAGAATCTGCAGGAAGTTTTCCCGGGATACAAAATCAATGGAGCCTATGCCATTAAACTGACCCGCGACGCAGAAATGATGCTCGAAGATGAATTCGCCGGTGATATTGCCGAGAAGATCGAAAAACAGCTGGAGAAAAGAGACGTAGGGCATTCCACCCGTTTCCTTTATGATTCTTCGATGCCCGAAGAGATCTGCAATCACCTGCGCGACTATCTCCAGCTCCGGGATGAGGAAATGATCGATGGAGGGCGGTATCATAATCTACGGGATTTCGGCAGCCTGCCCAATCCTCAAAAAGGGAAACTGGTTTATCCCTCCTGGTCGCCCGTTTCGCACCCGGCCTTTAATACCAGCACTTCTATTTTTCAAAGCATTTTACAGGGAGAACAACTGCTGCATCTCCCTTATCACAGTTATAATTATATCCTTCGTTTCTTCAATGAGGCCGCCATCGATCCCAGGGTGAAAGAGATCTTTGTGACCCTCTACCGGGTGGCTTCCGAGTCACATATCGTCAATGCCCTGATCAGTGCGGCCCGGAACGGAAAGAAGGTGACGGTGTTCGTTGAACTGAAAGCCCGCTTCGATGAAGCGAATAACCTCCGCTGGTCGAAAAGGATGAAGGCGGCGGGCATCAGGATCATTTATAGCATCCCGGGCCTGAAGGTCCACGCCAAAGTAGCCCTGGTCAAAAGATATGAGAACAAGGAATGGACGAATTATTCCTTTATGGCCACAGGGAATTTCAACGAGTCCACAGGCCGTTTTTATACGGATCACGTTTTCTTTACCACGAACAGGGAGTTCTCCCTGGAACTTGAAATGCTTTTCGATTATCTCCAGTCCCGCAAGCCTCCATCGGAGTATATGAAGATCCCGTTCAAACACCTGCTCGTCTCCCAGTTCAATATGATCAAAAAATTCAGCCAGTTGATCGACCGGGAGATCGCGAACGCGAAGGCCGGGAAGCCGGCCCGGATCATCATCAAGATGAACAACCTCCAGGAAAAAGGAATGATCGCCCGTTTATATAAGGCCAGCAGGGCAGGGGTGAAAGTGGATATGATTGTCAGGAGTATTTGCTGCCTGGCGCCGGGCCTGCCGAAACAAAGTGAGAATATCCGGGTTCATCGTATCGTCGACCGCTACCTGGAACACGCCCGGGTCTTTGTTTTTCATAACGATGGCATCCCTGAGTATTATATGGGCAGCGCCGACTGGATGAACCGGAACCTCCACAGCCGGATCGAAGTGATCTTCCCGGTTTATGACAGGGCTCTTGCTAAACAACTGGATGATATCCTGGAGATCCAGTTAACAGATACCCGCAAGGCGGTGCTGTTTGATGCGGATCTCAATAACAATAAAATACCAACACCACCCGGTGAGACAGCCGTTGCCGCACAGGAAGCGATCTACGCATACGTGAAAAATTTGAAATAGTATTAAATTTAAACTGAGAGTTTTGATTTTTTGTTTCCCGCAGATCTCGCAGATCAAATAAAGCAGATCTCGCAGATTTTGATACCCCTGGTGCGGACAGGATGATTGACTTCGAAGTATTAGGATGTTGATCAGCGAAATCTGCGACCCAAATCTGCGAGATCTGCGGGAAATAAAAAAGGCTGCCATTTGGCAGCCTGTTATTTTGAAAAGATCAAGTTATTGAATTACCACGCTGCCATCCGCCATCTTCTTTCCATTTTTATCATTCAGCACTACGCGGTAAATCCCCGCGCGGAATTTCCTCATATCAATATCCAAACGCTGATAGGCCGTTCCGATATTAAAACTCTTCGAATACACCATTGCCCCTTTTGAATCAAATACAGATACCGTCGTCCGGGGATTGCTACCCTGGGTATAATAGATCACAGAGAACTCCCCGTTATTCGGACTGGGATAAATGAACAATTTAGTTGTCGCCGAATCTGTCAGCAGCTTCGCCGGCGAAGTGGTTGTACACGGTAATCCGGTAGTATTATTAACCACCACCGTATAACTTCCCAGGTCCTCCAATGTCAACCCTGTAAGCGTATTGCCCGTCGCACCCGGGATCAGCACGCCGTCCTGGAACCACGCATAGGAGTAGGTTCCGGGAGGATTCACAGAAGCTGTCAGCGTGGTACTCAAACCCGGGAACAGCGCCGAATAGGGCGCGGCTGTGATGGTCACAACTGGATTTGGACTCACCGTGGTTGAAACAGAACTTGAAGTGGCCGAACATCCGCTCGAATTGGTTACCACCACAGAGAAGTTTCCACTCGTGGTCACATTGATCGACTGGGTAGTTGCTCCATTGCTCCATAACCAGGATGATCCCGCGGAAGCGGTGAGTGTCACCGAACCATTGGAACAGAAACTGGTTGGGCCGCTGGCCGTGATCGTCGCTGTTGGGTTGGGATTCACCGTTACCGTCGTTGGTGCAGAGGTGCCGGTGCATCCCCCTGTTTGCGTAACGACCACAGTGAATGTACCTGAGCTGGTCACATTGATCGACTGCGTGGTGGCTCCGTTACTCCAGGTATAAGAAGAACCGGAGTTCGCTGTAAGCGTTACACTGCCTCCTTCACAAAATGTCGTGGGTCCGCTGGCCGTGATCGTAGCAGGTGGCGCGGCATTAATCGTTAGCGTTACCGCGGTCCTGGTGTTGCTTTCACATCCTGTAGCGTTATGTATGGAAGATGCGTAGTAAGTAACGGTACCTACGGCATTCAGTGTCGGGCTCGCCACTACTGATCCGCCGGTAGCAGCACTGTACCATACCAATGAATGATCCGGGGGCACGGTAGCGCTTGCGGTAAGGAGGGGCATTGCTGCAGGCGGGCAATATGTTTCTGTTTGATTTCCCCCGCTGCCCGGCGGCGCCACCACAGTGGAGTTCACCGTAACAGCCAAAGTCCTGGGTGCTGTGGAGCAGGTTGCTGCACTGGCTACGACCGTCACGTTGCCGCTGCTGCTGCCGGCTCCAAAGTCGATCGTGATATTGGTCGTACCCTGGCCACTGGCAACCGTAGCTCCGGGTGGAGCGGTCCAGGTATAACTTGTGGCCCCACTGACAGGAGATACCGAATACGGAACGCCGGTGGGAGTACCACAAACGAGGTTTTGCCCGGAGATCGGACCCAGGGTGCCAATGCCGCCACCCCCGCTGGACACCACTACGTTGATCGCGTTGGTTGGCTTACTCACCGCGTTAGTACTATTATTTTTTGAAATGATATGAAACCACATACTGGTGCCGGGTGTGAGTCCTGTATGTGTGTACCCCGTGCCGGTCAGGTTCAACGCGAGCGGAATGAAGGTACCGGTAGCAACATCAAGCTGCATAATATCATAGTGTGTGGCATTGGGAGTAGCCGTCCAGGTAAAAGAAACCTCACCCGCATTGCAGGTGGTTCCGCTGCCGGCGAAATTCGAAGTGGTTCCCAATATCTTGAATGTAGCATCACTAACGTCTGTTATAGATCCACTGGTAATACGGATCAGGGCCTGTGAAGTGTGGGTACCCGCGGGAGGAGCCCAGGTCAAC
>CAMLEM010000219.1 GCA_946479005.1 uncultured Chitinophagaceae bacterium
GCGATCGGGAACAATGTGCAGCCCCGGACAGTACCGGAAAACCCCGACGCCGAAAAAGGATTATACAACCTGGTTAGGAAATATGAATTATTGAATCAGCCGCCCGTCAGAATCATCGGCAACAATACGGAGCGCATTGTCAGGCTCCCGCTGGTGACCCTGAGAGAGGAGGTGGCTGTATGAAACTCCGGATGCTAAGGCCGCCGAAGCTGGAAACTTACACTTTCCTGTTCTCGATGCCGCTTATCGCTCTTGCTTTCAACGTGATCCTTTACAGGGAGCGGGTGTGGCAGGATATCAATATGTGGCTGGTATCCTTTCCGCTTATATACCTGATCGGTGCGGTCTCCTGGTATGGCCACGTGATTTGGGCCGATGCCGTGGAACGAAGGTTTCCTGATCTCAACCAGACCCGCCAGCGGATCTTTTGGAAAGCGCTGGTTCTTTTCGTGGTGATGACACCCACGGTAATGATCGCGATCCTGCTTTTTGATTATTTCAGCGTTCTCGGTTATTCGTTGCGCGAATGGGACCTGGTGAAAGGAATGTTGCTGGGGATGAGCGTGAACCTTGTATTTGAATCGCTCTATGAAAGTGAGTATGTGCTGGGAAAATACAAGGATTCGATCCTGGAAAAGGAAAGCATCCGCCAGTTTTCCGTGCGCCAGGAATTTGATGTGCTGAAAGGACAGGTAAACCCGCACTTCCTCTTCAATTGTTTCAATACACTTTCTTCTCTCATCACCGAGGATAAGCAGAAGGCCGAAGCCTTCCTCAATGAATTAAGCAAGGTTTACCGTTATCTCCTAAGGAATAATGAAGACGGGATGAGCACGGTTGAGAACGAGGTTCGATTCATCCAGTCGTATTACAAGCTCCTTCAAACCCGCCACGGCGATGCCGTACAGCTGCATCTCGAGATCGACCGGAGATACAATCCCTACCTGCTGCCCTCGCTCACGCTCCAGCTGCTGGTTGAGAATGTGGTGAAGCATAATGTGCTTTCCAGGAATAAGCCCCTGGTGATCGATATCTTCACCACGGCGGGAAACAAGCTCATTGTGAATAACAACCTGCAAAGAAGGACCGTGAAGGCACCCAGCAATAAGGTAGGACTAGAGAATATCCGCGCCAAGTATGCACTCCTGGGCCAGGATGGATTCCAGGTGATGGAGGACAAGAATAATTTCACGGTTGTATTACCATTAATCTGGAACAGTAATGTTCAGCCGCAGACAAAATGCCTGGCCAAAGTCGAATTACCACTAAACGATTAAATCCACCAAAATGAAAGTTCTGATTGTAGAAGACGAGGACCTGGCCGTAAAAAAGCTCCAGAAGACCCTGCAGGCCGCGGATGACAACATCGAAGTGATCGGCGTTACCGACAGCATCAGGAGCTCCGTAGAATGGCTACAGCAGAATCAGCAACCGGATCTTATCCTGATGGACATTGAACTTGCCGATGGACAGAGCTTCGAGATCTTTAATCTCACCGAAGTAAAAAGCCCTGTCATATTTACCACTTCGTACGATGAGTTTGCTCTCAAGGCCTTTAAGGTGAACAGCGTGGATTACCTGCTGAAGCCGGTTCAGAAAGAGGAATTGCAGGCCGCCCTGGCAAAATACCGCCGGCTGAAAGGAGAAGGATCTTCAGATATGAGCCTGGATAAGCTGGTAAAGGAACTTCAGCAAAAACTTGCGCCCAGGGAATTCAGGAAACGGTTCCTCGTCAAGCATGCACAGAAGCTCGTGAGCATCGAAGTGGAAGAGATCGCTTATTTCTACAGCGATGGCCGACTGAACTTCTTTAAAACGCACGACAACCGGAAGTTCGTGGTGGATTACACAATGGATGAACTTGAGGAGATGCTCGACCCCGAAAAATACTTCCGCATCAGCCGCTCCTTTTTCGTTTCCGCTGAAAGCATTGAAAAGATCGAGGACTATTTCGGGAACCGGCTCATCCTGCAACTCCGACCCCCGGTGGATAAGGAAGCCCTGGTCAGCCGCGAGAAGGTTTCGGATTTCAAGAAATGGATGGGAAAATAGTTCATTTTAACTCAGCGGGATCTTCAATACCACCATTGTGCTGTTCTTATGCACCTGCACATCCATTTCCGCATTCATTGAATCAATGCGTTTTTCCATATCGTGGCGGTGAAAGAGGTTATTGAGCTGCTGGACATCGCTGGATTCGGTGTCGAACTGCATCGTGAACACGAGTTGCTGTTTCTCCTGGGCCAGGTGAATATGACAGATGCTGATACCCGTTTGCACGAGGTTGTGGACGCCCTCCTTAAAGAGAAGGAATGATTCGTGGCGGAGCTTCATATTGAGCCGAAGCTGCTCCACATTCTTATCCACGATCATATCGATGTAAGCGCCGTGACGGTTATTCAATGCTTCAATGTATTCCTGCATTCGTTCCACGGTCTTTTTCATATTATCGTTCCGCGGATCGAGGCTCCAAAGCATATCATCCATCGCGATGATCATATTATGGCTCTTGTTATGGATCTGTTCAATGTATTCCTCTGCTTTAAGGGGATCCTTTTCAGCTTTGAGCCTCGCCATTTCGCTCAGGATATTGATATTACTCAGCGCGGTGTTGATCTCCCCGTGAAGATTATTTGAGATATCGGCACGCATCTCCTGCATAGCGCGATTGCGGTTCATCCTTTCCCTGTCGAGCAGGTATAGCACGAGCGCGACCAGCAGCACAATGCCGGTAAAGAACCACCAGGATTTCCAGAAAGGCGGTGTGACGCGAAAACGGATCACGGTTTCATTACCGAACTGCCCTTCCTCGTTGCCAGCCTGGAGACGGAAAGTGTAAGTACCACCCGGCAGGTAGGTATAAATGGCCTGGAAGTTTCGTGGATCCGCGTATTTCCACTCCTTATCGAGTCCGTCGAGCATATACCTCACCGGGTAAGCGATCGCATAACGGAGGGTTGAGAATTCGATGATGACCGAGTTCGATTTTGCGCCGAGCCGAACCATATCGAGCTTACGGATCGAATCGAGGCGAAGGGAACGGTTCATCACATTGAAGTCGGTGATATACACCTGCGGCTTCAGTTGATGCGAAAGCATATGTTCGGAATCGAGCACCACGAACTCATTGCTGCTGCCGAAAATGAGCCGCCCATCAGGCAGGGCATAGGAAGCAGCGAGAACGTAATTGTCATTCTCGATGCCATCTTCGCGTGTGAATCTCAGGAAGATCTTTCGCGCCACATTGATGCGGTACAGGGCGCTGGAGGTCGACAGCCAGACATAACCCTGCCTGTCCTTCTCCATCGAGGCAACAAAGCCTGAAATGCCATCATTGGGGGTGATGTCCCGGAGCGTTTGGCCGATCTTGTTAAAGGTCATTATATGCGTACCGGTAGTGATGATGCTGATGCTGTCATCGAGATCGAGCACGGAAGAAACCCCGGGTTCCGGTAATTTGAAAGGCGTCTCTGCTTCGTGATGGAAGTGGAATTTTATCTTGTTGGTGGAGGGATCTATCACATACAGCCCGGTCTGGGAGCAGGCCACCCAAACCAGTCCCTTCCTGTCGATCACGATCCGGTTTATCGTTTGGGGCGGGATCTCTTCAAAACGGCTGATCCCGGCATTGAACTCATTTTTTCCTTTGTTCTTATCCCACCTGAACAACCCCGCGGTTTGCAGGCCCATCCACAGGTTTCCGCCTTTGTCTTCCGCGACCTGGCGCACGGTTTTATTCATCAGCGCCGGGGGGTTGATGAAGCTAATGCTATTGGCTGCCTGGTTCAGCTTCCCGATCCCCGGTTGCGCACCCATCCAGATGGTGTTCCCGTCATTGGATGCGAACATCGACCATACAGATGGATTTTGATTTTCCCGGATGCCCTGGATATTCAGCGGAAGAAGGGAAAGACTGCGGTCGTATTGGTAAATACCATCGCCCCAGGTACCGGTTAACAGGGTGCCCTGCCTGGTGAACATAAAAGAAAGTGCGCTTCCATTACCTGTCTCTCCGGTCATCCTGTTGGTGTGACTGATGTTGATAAAGAAATTATGCGAAGGGTTGAACCGGTACAAGCCGCTGTTTCGGGTAGCAATCCAA
>CAMLEM010000220.1 GCA_946479005.1 uncultured Chitinophagaceae bacterium
GTTAATGTTGAAGATCGCATACCCGGGGAGTCTTTTCTTCAGGGTGTCGATTACCGGGTTGAAATCGGATTTATCCCCCTGGCTCCAGCCCCCGCCGTGCACAAGGATCAATACTTTTGTATTATTCGCCGACCGGTTTGCCGGTAAGTAATAATCGAGTTTTTGGGAGAGGTCAGTACCATAGGAAACATTGATCCTAGACTCTTCTTGTAAACCGGGTGGCGTTGGAACATCATCGGTGGTACAGGCAGTGAAAATAAGGGCCGGAAAAATCAGGCTTAGGACATACTTCATAATAAAACCATGGTTTCGGGTCAGCACAATATATGTTACTTCGAATAACGTAAAATTAATCCTGTTTATTTGCAAACGATGCAAACCCACATTCCTCTCGCCGAAAGAATGAGGCCTTCGAGCCTTGAAGAGTTGCAGGGACAGGAACATTTGGTAGGAAAGAACAGTGTGCTCCGCCGCTCCCTCGAGCAGGGAAAGATCCCTTCGATGATCTTTTGGGGACCCCCGGGAACCGGAAAGACCACGCTGGCCAATATCATCGCCAACACCCTCAAGCTTCCTTTTTTCCAGCTCAGCGCCATCAGTGCGGGGGTGAAAGACATACGGGAGATCATTGAAAAAGCCCGGTCTGCACCGGGAGCCATTCTTTTTATTGATGAGATCCACCGGTTCAACAAAGGACAGCAGGATGCATTGCTGGGGGCGGTGGAAAAAGGCATCATTACGCTGATCGGGGCGACCACGGAAAATCCCTCCTTTGAAGTGAACAGTGCCTTGTTAAGCCGCTGCCAGGTATATGTATTAAAACCGCTCACGGCGAAAGACCTCGAAGAACTTCTTCACCTGGCCGTCCAAAAAGATGAACATTTAAAAAAGAAAAAGATCGAACTCAGGGAGATACAGGCCTTATTGGACCTTTCGGGTGGTGATGCCCGGAAATTATTGAACCTGCTGGAGATCGTAGTTGAAGCGACGAGGGAAAAAACGGTATTGATCACGGATGAAAGGGTGATGGAAGTGGCACAAAAAAAGATCGCGCTTTATGATAAGAGCGGGGAACAGCATTACGACATCATCAGTGCTTTTATCAAATCCATCCGTGGAAGCGATCCCAATGCCGCGGTTTACTGGCTAGCCAGGATGGTGGAAGGAGGAGAAGACGTAAAATTCATTGCCCGGCGACTGGTCATCCTGGCCAGCGAGGACATTGGCAATGCGAACCCGACGGCCCTGGTGCTCGCCAATGCGGCATTTGAAGCTGTAAATAAGATCGGCCACCCGGAATCTTCCATCATTCTTTCCCAATGTGCCACTTACCTGGCTTCCTCGCCCAAAAGCAATGCGGCTGTGGAAGCGATAGGCAAAGCCATCGCAGCCGTTAATAAATATGGCGACCAGCCGGTGCCGCTGTCCATACGAAATTCACCTACGCGATTGATGAAAGACCTGGGCTACGGAAAGAATTATGAGTACTCCCACGATTATGAAAATAATTTTTCACCCCAGGAATATCTTCCTGAGAAATTATCCGGGATGAAATTCTATGAGCCGGGAAAGAATGCGCGAGAGGAAGAGATACGGAAGTTTTTGAAGGGACTTTGGAAGGGGAAGTATGATTATTAAATGTATGAATTCGAATCATCATTCAATCAACAACGGAAAAAACTGACCTTCGATCTTTTTTCCTTTGGGGATCGCGGGTACTCCCTCCAGCAGCGGATCATCAGAATCCGAAACAACTCCGTCTTTTATCACATTGATCACAAAAGCCCTCCGGGGCGAAGCCGAGGTGTTGGCACCCGAGCCGTGAAGGGTGAGCGGATGATGAAAAACCGCTTCACCTGCATTCACCTGGGCATAAACCGGTTTTTCCAGTTGTGCTTTTTGTTCATCGGTGAGAAAATCATTGATCCCTTTCAGGTCGCCGGCGATCACGGGTTTGGGAAGCAGGCCCCAGCGATGTGATCCGGGTATGTATTGAAGGCAGCCATTGCTGGCATCTGCGTCATCGAGGGCTGTCCAGCAGGTCAGGTGGGCGACGGGCCTGGTGCGCGTCCAGTAACTATAATCCTGGTGCCAGGCCACCACCCCACCCTGTTTCGGTGGTTTCCAGAAGATCTGGTCGTGCCAGAACCGAACCGGCACATCACCCAAAAGCTGGCTGGCCGCCACCAGGAACCGGGGATTCCATAAAACATCGTGTAAACCTTCGGTGATCCTCCAGGCACCGAGCGCGTGAAAAAGTATAGTGTCAGGATCGGTGGATTCGTTCGAATGAAACTCATAAAAAAGATGATGCCCGGGGTGTTTGGGATCCGCGATCTCCCGGAGCTCAGCACGGAGCCTGGCCACCTGCTCCTCATCCAGCATCCTGATGCCTCCTACGAAACCATCCCGGTGGAATTGCTCCACCTGTTCGGGGCTAAGCATATAGGCTGCCCATTCCGCCTCGGTCTGCGGCCATTTGAAAAGATCGCTGATCATCATATGCATCGTGCTCAGGTCCTTCATCTCATTCATTTCCTCAAATGTAAGGTTTAGCCTCATTTGAATCATTACATTTATATTCCAAAATGATACGAGATGAAAATCCTCTTCCTGTTCATTGCTTCCCTCCTGGGCTGCAGCATTTCGGCACAGACCAGCATTCACAGGGATACGATCATATATAATATGGTAAGATCCGTTTCCGGCGATTCGCTCAGGTCGTATGTGAGCGAGCTGGTCGCGTTCGGCACCCGGAATACCCTCAGCTCACAAACGGACCCCAAACGAGGGATCGGGGCAGCCCGCAACTATGTGCTCCGGAAATTCAACCAGTTCGCCGCGCATTCGGGGGGAAGACTTACTGCGATGATCGACACCACCACTTTACAGAAAGACGGAAGACGGGTAGATACGCCAACCCTGCTCGGTAATGTGGTAGCTACCCTGAAAGGCACCGATCCCAATGACAACAGGATATTCATCATCAGCGGGCATCTTGATAATATGCGCAGCAGCGTAATGGACCGTACCGGCGATGCGCCGGGGGCGAATGATGATGCCAGCGGCGTGGCAGCGCTGATCGAATGCGCCCGCGTGATGAGCAGGCAATCCTTTCCGGCCACTATCCTGTTCGTAGCCTTTAGCGGCGAGGAACAGGGGCTGCTTGGGGCGAATTTTATGGCGGAAAAAGCAAAAAGGGAAAACTGGAACATCGAAGGGATGCTGAACAATGATATTATGGGAAGCAATCACAGTAATGAAACCAACATCATCAATAATACAAGAGTCAGGGTGTTCAGTGAAAGTTTCTCTGTGGCCGATACGGGGAGAAATGCCCTCAACATTCGCAGTCTTGGCCTGGAGAATGATGGAAAGGCAAGGCAGCTGGCCCGTTATGTCAAGGAGATCGGTGAGCGGTACGTGGACAACCTGGAAGTGGTGATGATTTACCGCAACGACCGTTTCCTCCGTGGCGGGGATCATACGCCTTTTGTGAACCGCGGCTACCCTGCGGTACGCATCACGGAAATGAATGAGAATTATTATCACCAGCACCAGGATGTGAGAGTGCAAAATGGCATACAATATGGAGATCTTATTGAATTTATGGATTTCGAATACCTGAGAAAAAACACCGGTATGAACCTGTCGGCCCTGGCCAACCTCGCAAAATCACCTTCGATGCCCCAGGAGGTTAAGGTGGAAACCGCCAGGCTTACCAATTTTACCAATCTCAACTGGAAAGCACCCAAATCGGGAAAGATAAAAGGTTATTATGTGCTGATGCGCGAAACCACCAGCCCGGTATGGCAAAAAAAATTCTTTACCGCTGATACCAAAATGGAGCTTCCCTATTCAAAAGACAATTATTTTTTCGCGGTGCAATCGGTTAGTGCGGAAGGTAACGAAGGGTTGCCGGTGATGCCCCAGCCGGCCCGTTAAATGGTTTTCAAATGGTAACGTGGACCAGTAAATTTTTCACGGAGCTTTCAAACCTGGAGTTGTATTCCATCCTCCGGTTAAGGAACGAGGTATTCATCGTGGAGCAGAACTGCCCCTACCTCGACCTGGACAATAAAGACCAGGGTTCTTACC
>CAMLEM010000221.1 GCA_946479005.1 uncultured Chitinophagaceae bacterium
CCCATCCGGAAGAAACAATCACAGCGAAGGCCCGGCATCGAAGCGAAAATGGAACCCCGGCCGGTAGCGGACCGCCCGGAGGAGAAAGGGAGCGGAAAGCTTTGGAAGAAAACCGCGTTGATCACGGGCGGCGACAGTGGCATCGGTCGGGCAGTGGCCATACTTTTTGCAAAGGAAGGCGCGGATGTCGCGATCTCTTACCTCAGCGAACACACGGATGCCCGGGAGACAAAACGCATCATTGAGGAAAATTATCACCAGAATTGCCTTCTTCTTCCCGGCGATATCAGCAGGGAAAGACATTGCCAAACGATCGTTGATAAAACGGTGAAGGAATTCGGCCGGATCGATATTCTTGTGAACAATGCGGCGATCCATTATGAAAGGGAGCGCCCGGAGGATATCGATACGAAAGAGATGATCCACACTTTTGCGACTAACATCTACTCATTTTTCTGGGTCACGAAATTTGCGCTGCCTCATATGGAAGAAGGAGCTTCGATCATCAATACGGCATCAGTGGTCGCTTACCGGGGCAGTGCGGGCCTGATCGATTATTCCGCTACCAAGGGTGCGATCGTTTCGTACACGAGAAGCCTTTCTGCCAATCTCAAAGACCGGAAGATAAGGGTCAACGGGGTAGCCCCGGGCCCGATCTGGACACCCCTGATCGTATCCAGCTTTGATAAAAAGAGAACGGCCAAGCATGGTAGTGATGTACCGCTTGGCCGTGCCGGCGAACCTGTGGAGGTCGCTAAATGTTATTTATTCCTGGCTTCCGAAGACGCGAGCTATATCACGGGCCAGTTTCTCCACCCGAACGGGGGAGAGATCGTAAATGGTTAATTGTTCTTTGTTTTGTCAAAAGCCTTTTCCAGGAGCTCTTCCCAATTGTCGTCGAAGGTGATGTTGGAGAAGCTCCCGTTTTTGATCACCACTTCCTTCGGATGGTTTTTTTCCTTGTCAATGAGCATAATGCTCATTGCGGGGATCGTCATCCCTTCAAAATTGCCTGACAAACTCCAGCGGTGGCCTCCCACATTATTGGATCCCAGGTCTCTGACCTCTGTAAGGTTCACCTTATATTCGGTGATCTTGGGTTGGCCGCCCATCAGTCCGCCGAACACCTGTGAATTATCTCCTGAACCGCGGTTTAATCCCATTCCGACTACGGGATAAGTGCCGGGCTTGAGATCGAAGATGAAGTTCAGGATGAAGCTTTCCTCGTCGGGTCCGCCTGTGCTGGTCACCATAGCGAACCAGGGCAGGTCGGCCTGGAGCTTCTTTTCATCCTTAGAGATCAGGGCGGAAGGTTGAAGGGACAGGTCCTTGCCATCCACATTGAGGGTCATTTTCGCTGCGCCTGTGGTTTCGGCTGGCGGGTTCGTATTTGGATCACCGTTAGTTTGTGTCTGCGTGGTGTTAGTCGTCGTGTCTGTTTGTTCACCGGTTTTCTTGTCATTGTTGCAGGCCATCAATAAGGCAAGCACGCAAAAAGGCAGGAAATTTCTCATTTCAGTTTAGGGTTTTATGAATTATAAAATTATTGCGTATTCGTGGTTCCCGGTGCGTACACCTCCACAGGCGGGGGAATGAGGAACGACAACGCGAAAGCGATCATAATGATGATAAGGCCATACATAAATATGTTATAGGCGATCCGCAGGAGCTTATATTTTTTAGCGAGCACTACGCCCAGGAAATAACTGTCCTTCACCACGCTGGTATAGAGGTATTGCTTGTCATTCAGCATTTCCATCATTGCCCAGTCGTAATCGTGTAAACCCATCTTATAGAAATTACCGAAGAAAAGAAGGTTGGTTTGTTTGTTCGCAATGTCTTCCTTGGTAAAAGTTCCGCCTGAAATATTTGGACGGGTGGCGAGAATGGCGAAGATGATCACGGTAACACAAACAAGCACCAGCACGATCACGGGGAAGAGCAGGTGCTGGTTGGATTCCAGTTTGGGGAAAAGGGCCGAGATCACTACGGAAAGAACGATGGCGTTCACGGAAATGAGGATATTCGCCTTGTTATCGGCCATCTGGCTCAGGTTGTTCTGGGTCTGGGCCATAATACGAAAGACCGTACTGATGCCCCGTTCGGTCTGGTTGTCTTTTCCCTTTTTCTTTTTGTCGTCTGCCATTTGTTCTGCGGCGAGTGCGATCTTTTCTTTTCCTTTCATTTTCTCTTTATTCTTGTCTTTACCTTTTTTGTCGGGTTTGAGGATCTCTTCCTTGTTCTTGTCCCTCAGCTCGAGCAAATGGATATCCTTTGCAGGCTGAAGTTTTTCTCTCCCAAAGGTGGTAAAATAATTATGTGCCTGGAGAAAATCAATATTCATTTTTCTCCATTCTTTTTTCGACAGGTCGATGCCCCCAAATTCCCGGAACTCTTCTCTCAGGAGGCGGTTCTTTTCATTGAAATCATTGGTGCCCAGGTGAAACAGGTCCGCGTCGCAAAGGATCCTCTCGATGGTGGTGGTTGGATTCTGCGGCATCCGCGTGGCATTGATGCAGCCGGTCACCTGGCGTTTCAGGTCTTCGCTGGCATTTCGCTGGGATAGAAAGTCCATCGCAATGTTAATGCTCACCGATTCGTGGTCGCGTGCTGCTCCGCCGGTATAGCCGGTATCGTGGAACCAGGCTGCCAGGAGCAGGGGGAGGCGGTCGTCTTCAGGAAGCTGGTAGTGATCGGCGATCTTTTCTGATGCGGCCACTACCTCCTGCGTATGTTGCAGGGTATGAAAGGAGATAGATTCACTAAGTTTGCTGGTCAGCAGGTCTGAAACGTATGACTGGGCTTCAGAAAGAAGTTGTGAGCTGTTTTCAGACATTCTATAAAGATAAGTTTTGATAAATTTAAATAAAATACGAAGAATGGTTTTTTTAAATTCCCTGAAACGGTTCTTTTATCCCGCCCTTTCGGTCCTCGCGCTGGTTTTTTCATCCTGCGAACAAAAGAAAACCATACTGACCTCGCCACCCCACTATAATTTCCAGCAGCCCCAGACCACCAAGCTGGAGACCGCCATCAAGGAGATCTCCGGGCTGGAATGGGACGGCGCCAATAATCTTTTCATTGCCCATAATGACGAAATGGGAAAGCTTTTCTTCCTCGACAGGGATTCAAAAAAGATCCTGAAACAGGTGAGCTTCGGCGGCACGGGCGATTACGAAGATATCACCCTGGTAAAATCGGTCCCTTACATTTTAAAAAGCGATGGAACCATTTTCAGGGTGGACCTGGACAGCACAGGCGGCAGCCAGGCCCAGGGTACTGAAATGGGGAAGCTCCAAATCGACGGGAAGGTCGATTTTGAAACGATGTATTATGATTCTACGCGGAGGGCCCTGATCCTGATCTGCAAGAACTGTAATATGGACAACAAGGCCACGGTCAGCGCTTTCGCCTATTACCTGGATTCCACCGGCTTCGACCCGAAGCCTGTTTATACGATCAATGCCGCAAAGATCGATTCAATGGCTCCGAAGAAAACTTCGAAACTGCAGCCTTCTGCCGCCAGGATCCATCCCCGGCTGAACAGGCTTTTTATCATTTCTTCGGCGGCGAATCTACTCGTGGTGGCTGATCTCAACGGTGAGGTTGAATCCGTTCACCGGTTGGCGCCCAAGATGTTTCCCCAGCCCGAAGGACTTACTTTCAACAAAACGGGTGATATGTATATTTCTAACGAAGGGGTCACCGGGAATGCCACGATCCACCGGTTTGCATTTGTCCGGTGATCAGCGATGGGGCATCGCCGCGCCCTGTTGCAGGCTCCTGACCTCGAATTTATCGACCACCCAAAGGGAAAATACCAACCAGCAGAATCCGAAACAGAGGCCGGCAAGGATGTCGGTGGTATAATGCACACGGAGATAGATCCTGCTGAAGCTTACCAGCAGGATAACGAGTATGAGGATCCCGATCAGGATCCCCTGTTTCCATTTGTTATGAATACTGATGGCGGCCCACCATACAAGGAATCCATAGAATACCACGGCCATCAGGGCGTGCCCGCTCGGAAAACTGTAACCTGCCACCCCTCCTTCGATCACCGGGTCGAGGGGCC
>CAMLEM010000222.1 GCA_946479005.1 uncultured Chitinophagaceae bacterium
ATTCACCGAAGCGGCACTGAATTACCTGGTCACAAAGCATACCTCGGAAGATGCCAGGATCGAAAGGATCACTTTCCCGGATGTTTACCCGCTGTACGGTGCCCTCGATATACGGAATTCCTCCACCGAAAGAGCACATTCCATCCAGCTGGATATGATGGACCAGCTTGAAATGGCTAACAAGATCGTTAAGAAGGCCCAGGCTGTGATGCCTTTGCCGCTGTTACAGGAGGTCGAGTACAAGATAGAAAAGCACCTTTCGGCTGCCACTGAAGTTTTGAAATCAGAGGAGGAAATGACCATCCAGGATTTTATGCAGGGGCAGGTCGTTTCCATCTTCAACCATCTCCACACCACCCAGCCGGCAGTGAAGGATGATATTGAGAAGTATTTTGCGGCGCTTGATCCCAACCTGGGAATGCTCTACCATCACAGGAAGGAATATGAACAAAGTGTTTCCCGGATCAATGAAACCCTGGCCAAGTTCATCGACAAGGAACAGGGCGCGGCCCAAAAGGTTTACCCGCATTATTTTGAAAGATACGTGACCGATGGGCTCGATTTCAACATCTATATCGGGCAGTCCATTTCCCCGCGCAAAAAATTTGATGAGATCTATCTCCGGAATATGAAGATGTGGCAGCTCACCGTGCTTGCGAAAGCTGCACGCGCCACCCACGAGCTGGAAAAGGAGCTGAGCCACCCGTTACGCACCACACAGCTCATCCTTTCTTTCAACCAGCCACTCACCATCACCTTCCGCATCGAGGAAAGAAAATTCGATGTGGATGGCGCTTATAACATCCGGTATGAGATCATCAAGAAAAGGATCGATAAGGTAAGGATCCGCGAAACGAATGAGCGTTTGACGCAACCGGGAAAGATCGCCATTGTGTACACGCAGTCGAGAGATGCGGCCGAATGGAAGGAATACATTGAATTCCTGCAAAATAAGAACCTGATCAAACCAGGCATTGAACAGCACGACCTGGAAGAATTGCAGGGCGTAGTAGGCCTGAAGGCCCTGCGGGTTGACATCAACTTTGATGAAACCCCCGCTCAAAAAAAAGTGGAGCTTTCCTCCGTGACCTCCAGCCAGCTCATTGGCAAATAACCGGTCGTCACGAGGTTAAAAAAAACAAGAACGTCCCGAAACCGGGACGTTCTCTTTTAGGGCAAGCAACAATCAGAAACTATCAGAATTTCCAGCCGAGGCCAAACAATGGCATTTTATCCTCGTTGGACATAGCATAGGTCAAAGTAATCACCAGCCTGCGTAAGGGGGCGAACCAGAGTCCTCCTCCATATCCCGCCACGGTCTTCTCTGCATTGTCGTTTTCCTCGAACACGCGGCCCGCATCAACGAATGCATAGATACCCATCGCTCCATTGAAAATATAAGTGCGGAAATTGGAAAGTCTTAAACGCAGCTCAGCCTGGTTATAAACCTTCGACTTACCGGCAAACCGGAATTTCCTATACCCGCGGAGATTGTCTTCGTTCCCGAGGTATTGGGCCTGGAAGAATTCAAAGCCTTCCTTACCCATCGTGGTACCGCCACCGAGCCTGTCTACAAGCACCAAACGGTCAGCGATCAGTTGCAGGTAGATCGTGAAATCCGAGTTCAGTTGCGTTACCGCATCATAACTCTCATCATTCAGGCCGGTCAAACGGCGAACGGAAGTGACCCAGTTCACCCCGCGCTCAGGAAGAACACGGTGGTCCCTGGTATCCACAATGAACTGGAACTTTCCGCCAAAATAGGATTGCCTCTGGAACACAGAGGGCGTCAATTGCCCGGGATCCCCTATGCTTTCAGTGACGTGGCGAACCTTGTTGAACTCATCGGTGGAATCCATATGGTACCACTGGAAGGTAGGACCTGCCAGCAGCATCACCTTGTCAGAAAAACGCTGCCGGGCCATCAGGGAAATATCCCCGAGATCGTAACGAATGCGGTAGTAGCGGAACTTACCGGGTTTGCTCTCGTCATAAACACTGTTCATCCCGTACCCGAAGAAATTGCTTGTTCCATTGGGTCCGCGGTATTCCGCATCCAGCACGAGGTCGGTGCGGTCTCCCAGCAGTCCCATAAACTGGCTGTACAATGAGAGGTTCACTGCCTTGGTGGAGAAGGCATACATCCCCTTGAATTCGTGGCTGGATTTAAAAGGATGGGAGCGGAAACCGTGTCGAATATACTTGAAGGTAGGCCCGAGGAAGAGTCCGTCATCGGGGTTGTAACCTGCGGTCACGAATACCGACTGGTAAGGATAATTATAATTTACAAACTCGTATTTGTTCACCATCGAATCATTCGACATCTTATTCTTGAAGCGGCCGCTAAGCGTGTTATCCTGGTCCAGCCTGTCATACACGAACACACCGCCTTCAGATTTTGCCTCATTCACGAATTCATCTTTCTCTCCGCCACCGATCAGTCTGAGCTTTATCTTATTGTCGGTGCCGTTGACCACGAATTTATCTTCTCCGTCAAATCCGAAGATCCTGATCTCCTTGGTCACCTGGGGATCGAAGCTGCGTTCGTACATTTTCAGCCCCTGCTGGCCTTCCTTACTCATTTCATACACGGTAACGGTAGCGCTTCCGTCGGCATTGCGGTTCACATTCACCAGTTCGCGCTGGTCGCTGGCGGTGACCGTCACCACATCGGAAAGGAAGGTGTAATATTCCATCACTTCGCCAACGAGGAAATTGCGGCGTTCCTTCAGGGTTTGTGCGATCCAGGGGCCGGATATGGAACGGATCTCAGCCGGCTGCTGCATAATCGCGCGATCGATCACGTCATCGGTCATTTTCGCTACAAAAGCCTCGGCGGCCGACCTCCAGTCTGACTCGGTCAGTTCATTGAGGAAAGCCCGGTCGAAATTGCGGGCGGCGAAGTTGAACCGCTCGATGCTTTTGGCTTCTGCTTTGAAGCCTTCGAGCTGCGGAACCAGGGCCCGTCCTTTGATGATCCCCGGCAAAATGCCCCGGTTGATGTAAAATGCCTGGTCGCGGTCCTTGGGAATGGGGAAAAAGGTTTTTCCTTTTCCACCCGCATTATCCCGGGCGCCCCACATCCACTGACCCTCGTGGCGGTCAAGGTCCATCACGAACATATCCAGGATCCGGGCATTGAGCAGTGATTTCTGGTCTACCCGGTGATCATTGTCTTCTTCGAGTTTTTCCAGCACTTCCTCGGTATCCCAGCCCTTGGCCACATTTTCGGGTACCCTTTCTTCAAAGGTGGCCAGCGTGCCTGCAAAATCCGAACGGTATTCTCCCAGTTTGGGGTCATCGGCCACGTACACCAGCCGGGCTTTCAGGTACGGCACACCAGCCGCTTCCGCCAGGGTGGCCACTGTCAGCTGCGCATAGGGATAGGAAGCCGAGATCCCATCGGCCACGAGATCAACCGCCAGTCCGCTTTGAAGGTCCGCGGGGAGTGTTTTTGCCGTCACATATTTTTGAATGGAGCGGAGATTGTATTCCCGTCCTTTGGAATCTTCCAGCCGGAGGGATTTGGTTTGCTTTCCACCCCCCAGTTTGACAGGGGTCAATCCCCCTTTCTCCTTGGAGATGTAGAACATCGGAGCCTTTACAGGAGTGTTCCATTCTGCCCTGTAGTTGGAGCCCATCCAGGTAGAACGCGACCTTGTGGTACTGAAATTTGAGCCGGGTTTAGCGACTGAGTCTGTTTGAGAATACCCGGTCGTTCCGAGCATAACAGTTAAACAAAGCGCACTAAGTCTTAGCAGTTTCATTTTGTTGCAGGTTTTGGTTTTGATTATCGGGTAAACCGATTGGAAAAGATACAATTTTCTGCAAACTAAAGAAATTTGTCCTTCAGGGTCTATGCATTTTTTTTACCATACGGCAGGGGTCGGCGCCAAAGTTTTATGTAATTTGGAAACTTTATTGAAAGCGAAATACGAATGCTTTAAGATGATGGGGTCAATTAGTCCGTTCAGGTCAATAAAATACATTAGAAAGGTCTGGGTTTACTCGCTTTTTCTGCTGGTACAAACACTTCACGCGCAGGTTGATTCCACCCTGCAGGCTGAAGACAC
>CAMLEM010000223.1 GCA_946479005.1 uncultured Chitinophagaceae bacterium
TCAAAATATTGCCAGTAAGCCGCGCCCCAGGAAGTGGAACCTGCCGAGTTGGAAACCGTTACGCTGATATTTCCCATTTGTGGATCTACCTTGTCGCCACTGATCACCGATTTGAAGTAACCGGTACCCGCTTCGGTTTTATTCTGGGTCGAACTCACGGTGGTATTTCCAAGCCTGATGTTCACTTCCGGAGTCTTTTCAAACGCGATCGTGGAAGGCCCGCTTCCCTGCAACAGCAGGGCATACACTGCTTCGGCGGTTGCCTTGGTAGTGCGCCAGTTATTGGTTTGCTTGTTCTTCAGCAACCAGGTCCTCAGGTCATCCACCGTGTTCTGGTCTTTGGCGATCTCGGAAAAAGCTTCGATCATCAGGGCCTGTGTTTCAACGGGGGCCTGGTACCAGAACCAGCCCCGGGCCTCATTCAGCCAGTACATACCCAATTCCTCGTGGGTGATGGAGGTTTCTTTCAGGGAAGCGAGAATATCCGAGGCCACCTTTGATTCTTTCGACCTGTGCATCGTCAGTGCGATCATTCCCTGCATATACTTGTTATTACCTGTCCAGAACTGCTTTGCCTGGCCGAAATAATAGTCGTAAGCGGTTTTAGATTCCTGGGGAAGCTTATGTTCCGGGAAAAAGCTCCGCATATACAGGTATTGCACCTGGGTATAGCCGATGTTCTTCAGTTTCAGGTTCGCCTTGCTTTTCGAAAGCTGGTCGTAGTCTTCTTTTATCTTCCTGTCGAGATAGGCAACGGCAGTTTGAAGGATGGCATCCAGCTTCGATTCCTGTCCTTTCGCGACGGCACCGAGTTTTTTCAGGTGACCGATTCCCGTTACAATGTATTGCGTGATATAGCGGTCATCCGGCCCGCCTTTGAACCAGACGAACCCGCCATTGGAACTCTGCATCTGCTTCAGCTTTTCATAATTGTTGTCCAGCTCGCGGCTCATTCTCACCAGGTCAAACAACAGGGCAATGTTCTTTTTTTGTTCGGCCTCGGTTTTTCCCTCCACCACCCAGGGTGTTTCTTCAAGTAGCACCGCTTTGAGCTCTTCATTTTTTTGAAGATTGCTCATCAGCGCCGCGGTATCCGTGATCTTCCATTTATCAAACACTTCCCGGATCCGGGGGGAGGACTTGGCGATGTAAGTAGCCAGTGAATTGGAATAATAGCGGTTCCAGTTCTGTTCCGCGCATTCATAAGGATATTCCATCAGGTAGGGAAGTGCCTGCACGGCATACCACACAGGATTGGAAGTGAACTCCACCGTAATGGCGTGATGCTGCAGGGTCTCGCTACTGCCCGAGTTAAGTAATTTGGGGAAGCTGAATGTTTTCGTGCCAGTGCCTTTCACAGGAAGCGGGAGGGTTTCCGTGACCAGCATCCGGTTGGTCAATACCGGCATCACATTCTCTTCTCCATCGCTGTGATTTCCCGCCCGCGCGATAATGCGGAATACCAGGGGCCTGTTGTACTGGTAGGGAACTTCCACCGGGAATTTCACTACCTCGCTCTGGCCTGCTTCCACTGTGAAATATTGGTTTGGAATGGAGTTCTTGAACCATCCGTCCACGGGCTGGTTGGTTGTGGCATCGAATAGTTGAAGTTCCGCCTGCCCTGTGAATTCCTTTTCTGTCAGGTTGACCACTTTGGTGCTGAGCTCAATGCGGTCGCCTTCGCGGAGGAAGCGGGGATTATTGGGCTGAACCATCAGCTCCTTTTGTGTCACGATCTCTTTGGTTGAATTTCCAAAGGCCGCGTCCTTCGTGTGCGCAAGGCCCATAAATTTCCAGCGCGTAAGCGCCTCCGGTATGGTAAAACTGAATTCGATCGCGCCGGTGCTGTCTGTTCTCAGGTCGGGGAAGAAGAAAGCGGTTTCAGAGAAATTCTTCCGGATCTGTACTCCGCCTTCCTGCTGATCAGGACTTTTCTCTTCGCTTTTTTGATTGGCCACTCCTTCACCATCACTCTCCGCTTCTTCCCTGCCACTGGAATCGGCCGTTACTACCACCTCATCCATCTTCGCAACAGGAGGTGCGTTTTCAGCGATCGTTTTGTTCACTGCCCCGGTTCTCAGGTAATAGACCCGGTCAAACCTTTCATCAAAAACAAAACGGTCGTACTGTTTTACGAGTGATTTCATCTCATCCTCCGGAACATACCGCTGGTAAGAGCTCACTCCGCCGAAATTCTGGTCGCTGGTCCAGTAACGCCCGGTAGAATAAACCGGCCAGATGGCAGGGGTATTCAATCCGTGGGGCGCGAATTGGTCGAGAGATGCATCATACATTGTTGCCAGCATTTCAGCAGCCAGTTTTTCATTCTTCTTTCCCGTGATGCGGATCTTCCAGGTTTCCTTGGCACCGGGCAATAACTTGTCACGGAAGCTCGCGAACTCAATGTTCAGTTCCTTATTCGTCCAGGGTACAGCGATCGTTTTTTGCGTGGTGTAAACCCGGTTGTTTTTTACAAACACCCAGGAAAGTCCATAACCACCCCTGTCGGCTTCGGTTACAGCGAAGAGGAGGCTTTTTTTATTCCTGTCGAGCTGATGGAAGGCGTATTCCGGATCTTCCTGTTCAACTTTATCGAGTTGCTGCACCATAAATACATTGGTGGCGGAAGTGCCCAGGTCAATGTAAGCGGCATCTCCGGGCTCAACAGCATTACTTTCCTTTCCCCGCCATATATAAGCGGGGATGGCAGGTTGAGCCGCAGATTCATTATACAGTTCAACATACTTAACATCCTTCACCTCATTTCCTTCTTTGTCCTTTGTAACAAATTCCACCATATAGTACCCTGGGATGAGTTTGCTGGTGTTCCCGAGAGAGAACTCTCCGTTGGCACGACTTGAATCAGTGTGCACCAGCATATTGAATTCTCTGTCCCAGGTTTTGGGATCCGATTCGTTATCATACTCATCGTGGGGAAAGAGCTGAATGTATTCTTCCTTGCTCATCACGAATTGGTCAGGCCTTTCCCAGAACCTTTCGCGGATCAGGCGCTGCTCGGTTTTTAATTTGGTAAACACCGCCTTCACCATCGCGGGCTGGTATTCTCCATTCATATTCTTTGTGAAGACCGAAATGTTTTTCAAACTGTCCACGGGGATCCTTTGCGGTACTTTCGTATCGAGCATCAGGGATTTATAGCTCACTGATACCTGCTCTTCACCGCTCCTGGTTTCGCCGTTGATATCGGTCACATCCGCATAAATTTCGTAGTCGAATACAGGGTCCCATTTCCGGTCGATCTTCAGGTCGGGGATGGCCTGGAAGCTGACCCTGAACTTTCCTTCCGCATCTGTTTTCACTTCGCCGTGGGCGATCTCCATCGGTTCCGCCCGGGGAAGCCAGTATTTCCAACTCATCCAGGGATAGATGAAGCGGGGGTTGCGGACCACGCGGTAGCGAACATTCGCCCCATCAATGTTATTTCCCGCATATGCTTTCGCAATGCCTGTAACCGTCACCTGGTCGTTTACTTTATAAGTGCCTTTGATGGGTTCAAACTCCACATAGAATTTCGGCCGCTTGTATTCTTCCATCTGGAAGAAAGCATTGGTAGGGTCTTTTTTGGTGAATACGGTGAAACGGCCGGTCAGCGCGGACTGGGGCAAAGTGAATTTCGCACTGAAAGAGCCGTACTCGTTCGTTTTTACTTTGATACTGTCCCTCACCTGGTAATTCGCATCACGCAGGTAGAGGGTGGTCTCGTAATCATCGTTCACCCCGCTGCGACTGACTTCCGGTTCACGGCGAATGACGATCCCCTTGAGATAGACCGTTTGTCCCGGCCGGTATATGCTCCGGTCGGTAAAGAGATAAACCTGGTTGACGGTCTTCTTTTCTTTATTGGAGGGGTCCCGGTAATAGTAACGTTCATACATCTCCTCGTTCATAAACAGCTTATCGCCGTTATGTTGGATCTCCAACAGGAAATTCTGGCTTCCATACCTCCGGTCGCTTTCATCTCTTGTCATACGCACAAAGCCGTTCGCGTCGCTGGGATAGGAAGCTCCTTTGGTGCGGATGTTTTTTGTTTGGGAGTAGTCATATTTCTGGT
>CAMLEM010000224.1 GCA_946479005.1 uncultured Chitinophagaceae bacterium
CTTTGAACTCTTCTGCTGCTCCATCAGGAATTTCTCAAACTTCACTTTCAGTTCAGCATATAATGAAACCGGTCTTAGTTCCGAATTCTCATCCACGAAAGAATCTGGATCGGCCATCTTGCCATAGTTGCTGCAGGTGGAAGCAAAGACAAATCTTTTCACCCCTGCTTTTTCCGCTTCTTCAAAAAGCCTGGTGGACGCGTCCCAATTTACCTGCTGCGCCTCTTCCGGGAATTTGGAACAGGCGGGATCTCCCACGATCGCCGCGAGATGTGCGATCATATCCACGCCCTGCACGGATTTCTTAACATCCGCGTCATTCCTGAGATCTCCTTTCATAAATTCAAAAGAAGGATGTTGTGCCACATCATATAATGCTTCGCCGCCGAACTTCAGGGAATCCACCACGCGTACTTCGAAACCATCATTCAATAATAATCTTACCAGTACGGAGCCAATGTAACCCGCGCCCCCGGTGACCAGAACCTTGCTCATAATTGGATATTAGGTGGTTTATTTTGAAACATAAAAATTGGAAAGGAAGAGATGTTCCAGTCCACTGTTAAAAAGGGTATTGATCGCATCATCCGGTGTGAGCACCACGGGTTCGCCATTGATATTAAAGGAGGTGTTCAATACAATGGGTATACCGGTGATCTTTTCAAACTCGGAGATCAGTTCGTAATAATCGGGATTTGTTTTTTTATTCACGGTCTGCACTCGTCCTGACCCATCAAAATGCACGACTGCCGGCACGTCCTTCTTCTTCTCCTCCCTGAACGGAACCACTTTCTCCATATAATCACAGGTAAATCCTTCCTCCACATCGAAATATTCTCTTACCCTGTCGCCCAGGATGGAAGGAGCGAAAGGACGATAGGCTTCCCGGTACTTGATCACCGCGTTGATCTTATCTTTCATTGAAGCATCCCGGGGATCACCCAGGATGGAGCGGCATCCCAGCGCCCGGTCTCCAAATTCCATTCTTCCATTGAAGAAGGAAACAATATTGCCTCCCGCGAGTAATTCCGCAGCAGCCTTTGCCTTATTCTCCACTTTTTGATAGCGTATTTTTCTTCTTTTCAATACCGCCTCGATCTCTTCATCGCTATAAGCGGGACCCACAAAACTGCTGTTCTCCGTATAAACCCTGGGCTGGTCTTTCAACTGGTGCGCCACATACAATGCAGCGCCGATGCTGTTACCGGCATCTGTGGGCGCATACGGGATGTAAATATTCTTAAACGGTGTGAGCGATGTGATCTTTCCATTGAAAACCGAATTCATAAAGAAGCCGCCGGCCGCCACGACATTATCGCTGCCCGTAAGCTTATGAAGATGAGTGAGCATATGCACACTGATCTCCTCCGAAAGCTTCTGCATCGCCTTGGCGATACGGATATGCCATTCCTCCGGCACTTCCCCCTTTTTCCCCACTCTGCCACCGAGGTCCTGGACCAGCTTTTGCGTAAAGATATTCGGCTGGGTTACCAGGGCACCTTTATAATAACTCTGGTCGATCTCGAAGAGCCCGTCATCGGTGAGCTTCACCGTGGAGCGCATAAAATCATATTCCTTTTTGCAGTCGATATCATAAGCGGAAAGCGCCATCACTTTCCATTCGTCGTTATCAGGTTTATACCCCAGGAGCTGCGTATATGCCGCGTAGATCATCCCCAGCGAATGGGGGATCTCCAGGGTTTTGAGTATTTCTATCTTATTCTCACGGCCGATACCGAATGTGACCGTTTCAAACTCTCCGCGGAAATCAGCGGTGATGATCGCGGCTTCTTTGAAGCCGGAGAGATAAAAAGCATTGGCTGAGTGTGTGCGGTGATGCTGTACATAATAGATGGGAGGCAGCCCCGTTTCATCGGGGAATGACATCTGCACCCAGTCGCCGGGCTTACGGCCGGCTACGTTGAAAAGATTATCTGAAATGGAATAATAATAATCTTCCCTGCGGGTGCGGGTACCTGAAATGAAAGGATTGAAAACGCATTGATGTGCCATCGGGTTCCAGGCCTGCGCCACAAAATCAACATCCTTCAGCTGGATACCCGCCTGTTGCAAACAGAATTTGACGGATTCTGTAGGGAAGACCTTGGTGAATTTTTGCCGGTTGAATCTTTCTTCGGGGGCCGCCGCGATGAGCTTTCCGTCTTTTACCAATGCCGCTGATGAGTTGATCTCCCCGTGGTTAAGGCCTAATACGATCATAATGAGTGTTTCCCGTTTAAAATTGGGTACAAATATCGGGGTAGAACGCGAAATGCGGGCAAATACATTTAACCGCAGCGACGCAAAGACCGCAGCGTTAATTTTAATGGCCTATATCCCAAATCTGCGCCCGTCGCATCGCTGCGGTTAGCCGTATTTAGGCCACAGCTTTGAACTTCGCCGCCTCGGAAAGCACTCTTTGGGGATTTCCTACCACAGTGGTATTATCGGGCACGTCGCGGATGACCACGGCGCCGGCGCCCACCATTACGTTATCGCCGATGATGATGCCCTGGCGGATGACCGCCCCCGCCCCGATGAAGCTTTTACGGCCCACCTTTACGTTTCCGCAAAGCACGGCCCCGGGGGCAATATGACTGAAGTCGCCGATCACGCACTCGTGATCGATCGAAGAAGAAGTATTACAGATCACCCCACGGCCAATTTCCACCAGGGGATTGATCGTTGCATTGGCCGCGATCATCACGCCCTCCCCGATCTTCACGGAAGAAGAAACAACTGCACGGGGATGGATGGCGTTTATGGGATTGCCGATAAGGTTGCTGAGATTGGTGTGGATCTTTTCACGGATGCCGTTATGTCCCACGCAGGCAAAATAATCGTACTCTTTCAGCCGGTGGATGACGTCAGATTCCTTCCCAAGATATTCCAGGTGATAAGGATTGGACGACTTTTCTTCGGCGTCGCAGTACGCGGTGACCAGTCGTCCTGCGCTGAGCAGGATGTCGATGATCACATAGGCGTGACCTGAATAGCCAACAATGGCTACCGGCCTTTTCAGGGTGGTTTTCATTAACTTGGATTTTAGGTCTTTTCTTAGGATTGGATTCCGGACTAAAAATAAAATACCCCCTTCCGGGGGCAAAATATTCTACAGGATGATTGGGAATATTGAGGGGTAGTACTTTGGGGAGAGACGTAAAACTACGATTGAACAGCCGGACGCAAAGGCGCGGTGGCGCGGCGGTCGCGGTCTAAGGGCTGTTCCTTTGCGCCGTTGCTCCGTCGCGAACGTTGCGTGAAAGGCTGTTATATCTCTTCAGCATTGCCTGGTGCACTAAACGTTGATCGAATTTTTCGTGAACCTTTTTATAAAGCGCTGTACTGAGTTTTAATAACAATTCTTCATTCTCCACCGCAATCTTCATCTTCTCAAACAGGGAGTTCTCATTCTTCACCTCGCAGATCAATCCCGTCTCCCCATCATCAACAATATCTACATTCCCTGTAATTCGCGAACAGATCACCGCGCAGTTCATCGCGCCGGCCTGTAACAACACATTTGGAAAACCTTCCCGGTAAGAAGGATGCACCAGGGCATCCGCCAGATGGAGGTAATAGGGAACATCAGAAGTCCACCCCATTCGCAGGATCCCCGGGTGATTCATCAGTATCTCCCGTGAAGCGGGGGTTACCGGATCAAGCTCGTCTTCAAAATCTCCCAGCAATACCAATCGAACTTTATCATTCCCTCCGAACAATCTCACAAATGCATTCGACAACTCATCCATCCCCTTATCCTTCACGATCCTTCCCACTGAAAGAAAATAAAAAAAGGAAGGGTCATAATTGATCTTCCTTTTGATCTCTTCCATCCTGTCCGCCAGTATCACCGACGCATTGAATTTCGACAGGTCTATCCCATTGCTGGAACCTTCGGCGATAATATCCACCTTTGAAGGTTTCGAGAGTTTGTTCTTAAGGACGTACTCTTTCAGGGAACGGCTATTCGGCCACACATTCGTAGCACAGGAGGCAGTAAGCTTTTCCATTCTCACCAGGATCTTTCTTTTCGCTCCCGTGGAGGTCATAAACCGAAGACCT
>CAMLEM010000225.1 GCA_946479005.1 uncultured Chitinophagaceae bacterium
CTGAGCGGCGAGATCAGGGCGGTGGACAGAGCACCACAACGCATCGCCGAGGCGGATAAGCTCGGGTTTGAAACGATCATCGTATCTAAATACAACCGGCAGACCACCGAAAAGCCAAGGCCGGGAAAGAACGGGATCAAGGTCCTCACAATGGCAAGGGTGGAAGAATTGTACAGGCATCTTTTTCAATAAACTGCTGGTGTAGCAATGGTCGGTGTAAAGGATATCAGGGAAGCGCTGTTGCATCTGATGTTCCCGCACGTATGCGCATCCTGCGGCGGCGATCTGCCCGAAAAAAAAACCCTGCTCTGCCTCCGTTGCATCCACGATCTTCCCCGCACAGACTTCGAGCGTTTTCCTTCGAATCCCGTTGAGAAAATATTCTGGGGGCGTCTGGAACTTTACTCCGCTTATGCCCAATATTATTTTACTAAAGGTTCATCGATCCAGAGAATGATGCATCTTTTAAAGTACAGGGGCGAACAGGAATTGGGCATCCTGCTCGGGAAACTGATGGGTGAAAGACTTCTTCACAACAACAGGTTTCCTGCCGATGCGCTCATCCCCCTTCCCCTATATGAAAAAAAAGAAAAGCTAAGGGGTTATAACCAGGCAGCTGTACTCTGTGAAGGGATCTCTTCCGTTCTTAACATCCCGGTTGTGAACGATGCCGTGATCCGGCCTGAGTTCACGGAAACACAAACCCGCAAAGGAAGGATAGAACGCTGGAAGAACATCGAAGGTCGATTCAGCGTGAAAGTGCCCGGTCGCATCGAAGGAAGGCACCTGTTGCTGGTGGACGATGTAGTTACCACGGGAGCCACCCTGGAATCCTGCGGGTCGGAATTATTGAAAGTGCCGGGAGTAAAACTCAGCATCGGCACATTGTGCTATTCATTTCATTGATTTACTTTCTCTATTTTTAACGAATGAAATTGTCCGCCCTTAGCGCGATCCTCAGTCTTCTTCTTTTTTTATCCTGCAGGAAAGATTCCTTTATAACTTCCGCGGATGCAAGACTAACCCTCACTGCGGATACTGTCAAGTTCGACACGGTGTTTGTCACCGCCGGTTCCACTTACCGCAATTTCAGGATCATCAATGAAAACGATCAGAAATTACGAGTCTCGTCATTGAAGCTGATGGGAGGAGCCTCCTCTCCTTTCAAACTGAACGTGGACGGATCGACGGGCACGGATTTCAGCGGGCTGGAACTTGAAGCCAATGACAGCCTGCACGTTTTCGTACAGGTGAACCTGGACCCTTCCCTTGGGCCGCTCCCCTTTGTGATCCGGGATAGCATCCGGATCAACTACAATGGAAACCAGCGATTCGTTCAGCTCGAGGCCTGGGGCCGGAATGCGCATTTTCTCAGGGACCGGGTGATAACCAGCAATGAAACGTGGATCAATGATCTTCCTTACGTCGTCCTGGGTTCACTGAGGATCTCGACGGATCAAACCCTGAACATCAGTGCCGGCTGCAGGATCTATGTGCACGCCGATGCACCCATCATCGTGGAAGGCAGCTTAAAGGTGAATGGACTGAAAGACACCGCTGATCGTGTTTATTTCCAGGGCGACCGCCTCGATGATCCCTATTCCCACTTTCCTGCCAGCTGGCCGGGCATCTTCTTCCAGGCATCCTCGAAGGATAATGTGTTCAATTACGCGGTGATCAATAATGCTTACCAGGCCATCGGCCTTTCTGATCCTTCTGTAAATGCAAATCCCAAACTGGTTTTAAATGAGTGTATCATTAACAACGCCTTTGATGCGGGGATCATTTCCATTAATTCAAGCATCCGGGCCAGGAACTCCCAGGTTAGCAATTGCGGAAGGGGACTGGTGCTGGCAAAGGGGGGAGATTACCGGTTTGAACATTGCACCGTGGCCAGCATTGGCAACAGGTATCTCGTTCACCAGGATCCGGTTCTGCTTTTGAGCAATTATGTATTGGTTAATAACAACCCGGTGACGGCAAACCTCGATGCAAATTTTCGTAATTGCATTTTCTGGGGAGCCAATGGCCTGGTGGATGACGAGGTGGTGGTTGCCAAGGCAGGCAATACTCCCTTCAATGTGAGCTTTGAACATAACCTCTGGAAGGTTCAATCCATTCCCGCCAATATCACCAGTGTTCAGAATATCAATAACCAGGATCCCCGTTTTGATTCCATTGCGATATTCGATAACTATTTCAGCTTCCGGCTGAAACCCGGCTCCCCTGCGATCGATAAAGGACTCCCCGGACCGGTGAACACTGACCTGGATGGCAATCCCCGGCCGGTAGGATTACCGGATCTCGGATGTTTTGAAAAACAATGAACTAACTTTACTGGAAGGATTTTTGATGGTTAAAAATTCAACGAGCAGGTTATGAAAACGATTCTTCTGTCATTATTGATACTCACGGTTGTTACCGGCCCGGGTATTTATGATTTCAAGGTTCCGGGGCTGGAAGGCGACGAGATCGATTTTTCCGATTTTAAAGGGAAGAAGATCCTGATCGTCAACACCGCTTCAAAATGCGGGTACACGCCGCAATATGCAGATCTTGAAAAACTTTACCAGTTGCACAGGGAAAAGCTGGTGATCGTTGGTTTCCCTGCCAATAATTTCAAAGGGCAGGAACCGGGTACCAACGAGGAGATCGCGGAGTTCTGCAAAAAAAATTATGGTGTCAGCTTTCCAATGGCTGAAAAGGTTTCCGTGGCCGGAGAAGATATTCATCCCCTTTTCAGCTTTCTTGTTACAGAGGCAAAAAATAAAGGATTTGAAGATCCCGTGATAAAATGGAACTTTACGAAGTTCCTCCTGGATGAGAATGGTAAACTTTTGACGGTCTTTCCGCATAAGACCAATCCAATGAGCGAGGACGTGCTCAAATATTTCAATTAATGCAATTTTCCGATGTGATCGGCCAGGCTGAGCTTAAGAGCCGGCTGGTGGATCTTTTCCAGCAAAACCGCCTCAGCCACGCGCTCCTTTTCCTCGGGAAGGAAGGAAGCGGCGCTCTTCCTCTGGCGATGGCATTTTCCCAATACATCGTTTGCGAAAAAGTAAATCCCCGTTCCGCTAATATGCAGGCCGGCGCCTCCCTTTTTGGAGAGGATGAACCCGCGATGAAAAAAATCCTGCTAACAGACTCCTGCGGAACCTGCCCGGCCTGTCAGAAATCCGCACAGCAAGCGCATCCTGATGTGCATTTTTCATATCCCACTGTAACCAGGAAACCCGGTGAAACGCCCGTGGCCACTGATTTCATCAATGAATGGAGGGAGTTCGTGAAGCTTTCTCCTTATGGAAATCTCTTTGACTGGATCGAGATGATCAAGGAAAAAGAGAACAGCCAGGGTAAGATCACGGCAAAAGAATGCAGCGACATCATCCGCAAACTCAGCCTGAAAAGCTTTGAAAGCGAATACAAAGTGCTGGTGATGTGGATGCCTGAATATCTGCGTGAAGAAGGAAACAAGCTGCTAAAACTGATCGAAGAGCCCCCGCCGAATACACTGTTTATCCTGGTAGCCGAGGAAGAGCCCAGGGTTTTACCTACCATCGTGAGCCGATGCCAACTTATACGGGTCCCATCACCCGATAACGAAGAGATCAAAACAGCCCTGGTAAGCCGCAACCACACGGATCCCCAGGTGGCCGCCCGCGTAGCCCCAATGAGTGAGGGCAATTATCGCGAGGCTTTGCAGCTGGTTCAGCACGCGGAAGAGGACTGGTTAAGCCTGGTCCGTGACTGGCTCAATTCGATATTGAAATCCGGGCCACTGGCCCAGGGGAAATGGGTGGAAGAAATAGGCAGGCTGGGAAGGGAAAAACAAAAGCAATTCCTGCGGTATTTTAATCACCTGCTGGAGCAGGCCATCCACTACAGGATCCTGGGCAAGGAAGACCGGTTGGGTGAAAAAGAAAGGGATTTCGCGGCCAGGATCAATGCGATCTCATCCATTGAGCAGCAGGAGGCGATGATCGAAGAGCTCGATAAGGCAATTTACTTCATAGAAAGGAACGCGAACGGGAAGATCCTCTTCCACGCCCTGACCAT
>CAMLEM010000226.1 GCA_946479005.1 uncultured Chitinophagaceae bacterium
CTTTTCCAGGAAAGGAGTAAAGAGGAAAAAGCGGCCTAATAATTTTATTCTGCAAATCTTGTATTGATAATCCCGTCGGTCAGTTGACGGGATTTTTTATTCTATTAGAGAAAATACAAGGTCCCTCGTTCCGCCTCGACTAAGTCGAGGCTCTGGCCGAACGCTTGCGCCACCGCTAAAGCTTTAGCGCACGCGGTCAGCGTGGGCGCACGGCGTCTGCGGGAAACGGCTGTTGGCTGTTCGCCGCGCCGTAGCTCCGTTGCACCGCTGCGAGAAATCCACCAGGAAAGCAGAGAAGACGGGAAGACTCTTAATAATTCATAACCCTCTTAAAAAATCAGCGTGCTATTTCCCGCAGATTTCGCAGATTTGATCGCAGATTGCGCAGAGGAGTTTCAAAAACTTCGAAAGTTGTTAGTCGGCTTTCGAGGTAGTGTCCCTTCTGCGTAATCTGCGTGTATTTAATCAGCGAGATCAGCGGGAACCGGCTGTTCGCCGCGCCGTTGCCCCGTTCAATGCAAACCATATTGCTCATTCAAATAAACCAGCAACTCCCTGTCGTTCTTATTCAGCAACTGTTTCTGCGCCTTGCGGTCGAGAGATAAGAATTGCATACAACCTTCCAGCAGGATCTCCCAGTTCTCCGTGGTATTCTTTGCAACCTCCCCGGTATGTACATTCAATATGAAGAAGTCATTCCCTTTTCGGGACTTGTAGGGAAGCTTTTCCTGGGGCTTTGTTTTCTCTTTTTTAGATAACATCGTAATGATCCCCTCCGTCATCGAGTTACCGAGATTATGAATAAGGGCCACAAGATGTCCTTCGGGAACAAGAGTCACGTTCTGCGACCTGGTATAGCTTGGGATGACCGGTGGAGGCGGGGCATCCAGGGCTTCTTTTACCTGCATGGCAGCTTTCACAATTCCAGGCGTATTGTCGGGGTGAGGATTGTTATACAGAGACAAAGGGCTATTAAATCCTTCTGCTTTCATAAAGTAGTCGCCGTGTTGCACATACAGCGTATTTTCAATCACCGCGTAAACGATCCTTTGATTCCCGTTGCCGTAATGTGTAACTGCCAGGCCTTTGCTGGTAAATTCAATGCCCCGGCACCAAAAACCCTGGTCGCCTTCGAGTTTAACGGTGCCTTCGTGCTTCGTTCCATCGGAAGAGATGATATAACCGTTGATATTCGTATTGACCTTTCCACTGGCAACTCCCCCCGTTTCATCATAGGCTTCAATCATTGAGATATCCTGTTCCACTTTTTCCATTTCCTTCATCGGGATGATCTGCACAGGTTCGTCAACCCCGGTGGCGAAATAAACGCCATAATAATTACCTGCTTCCGGGAAAAAAGCAATCAACCCTTCCTTTTTTTGACCCCCTTTCATCGTAATGGTACCCGAATGGAAATTCATCTCCTCGATATTGAAGGTCTTGTCCATATTATTGGTAAGCGAATTAATGGTCATACCGGGGATACCGTAAGCAAAAACCTCGTTGATGTCTATCTTTTCATCTTTACCATCTCTCTCAAAGTGGATCTCGTCCACCAGCTCACTGCGGGCCGCATTTACAAGTTGATTCCGGCTGTTGATACTGTACATTTTATTTTTTACCACCAGCTTCATCATTCCCTCTATTTTTCTTCCGTCATCGAGGATCACATAGCCTTGTTGGGCTTTCGATTTTTTCTTGCCCATAAATTCGATCCCGAAAGTGAAACATTCCGCGGGGCTCAGCGCCCAGGGAAGGATGCGTCCAAATTCTTTAACCACATCTCTTTTGTGAACGGTTTCATTTCCGGAGTCATCCAGGAACCTCAGCGTTTCAAGCGCGAAATAATTCTCCCCCGCGAGGTAACTCTCGGAAGAACGTCCTTCGATCTTTATCTTTCCTGTCTTCAGTTCCCCGCTGGTCAGTAATACGAATCCTCGTTCATATCCATCATTTTCCCGGCGTTTCATGGTTTTCCAGCTATAATATGAAAGGGGTGAGCGGCTTTTTGGAATATTGATGTTAAGGCCCCAACTACTGAGAGAGCGAACATCGAATTTATACCTGCTCCCCGAACTGCTTTCAAAGCTGATGCGTCCATCCTTCTCATAGTTTTTAAGGGAGATCTTCCCCTCCATTTTTGTTTTATCTCTGAGGATCACATAGCCCTGGTCGAAATCGTCAAAATAAGGAAGGGGGGTCTCCGTCTTTCCGTCCTTCATTGTATTTTGAGAATATCCTGAAGACATCAGCTGAAAGATTATGATTCCAGCAAGGAGAAGAGATTTCATAACTTGTCGTTTGTTTAAGATTGGTGGTAGGGTCTTAAAGGGCGGAGAAGTATTGAATTCTAGTTTAAGTTATTGAAATTTATTCGGATGAAGCCTGGCCGCTTCCATAATTCCGCCTGTAGAGGCAGTATTTGCTTAGGGCTGTTGCTTTTATGCCAGTGTTTAATTGCACAGCATGCAAAAGTGGAGAATGTGCTTGCCGGTTCAGATTATCACGTGCTTAAATATACTATCAGCTTTGCCGACCATTCACAGCTCTCCTACGATGGCACGCCCCTGAAAACGATCCTGGGATTGGGTTTGCTGGAGAGCGGTGACCGGGCTTTTTATAATGGCCGGTATGGCAATGCTTCCAGTATGTACTCCCAGGCTGCGCATAGTTTTCCAGAAAATGAAAATGCCAGGACCCGGGATTATCTTTCTTTCCGATGGTACCTCAACGGCATTGATACCAATTTGAAAGAGGAAAGCCGGAAATACTACACCAGTATGCTCAATACAGTGGCCATCCTCTACCAGGCCCGGGGAAAATACCAGCAGGCGCTCGAGATGTTTACCCGAACGCTCGATATGCGGGGCAGCCAGTATGGAAAGACAAGCAGGGAGTACCTGAACAGTCTTCACAATATCGCCGTGATAAAAAAAGACCTGGGGCAATATGATGAATCGGAAAGAATGTTCAACTACCTGGTGCCGGTATATAAAAAATTGTTTACCGTTAACTCGAGGCAGTATGTGCTGGCTTTGAACAACCGCGCGATGTTGCTGGCTGAGCTGGGGAGAACAAAGGAGGCGGTGCCGATGCTGGATGAAGCGATCCGGCTCGGATCACAATGGCTTCATTCCGGTCATATCGATCTTGAAAGGATCATCACGAATCGTGCGCTTGTGGAACAGGAATCAGGAAATCGCGAAAGGGCGGATTCATTTTACAGGATGGCGATAGCCGGGATGGAGAAAAAAGGATTTGCTGATCACCCCGATTATAATAATGTGCTGATCTATTACGCCTCTTTAAAATTGCAGAGAGAAGATGCGGATGCCCTGGAATATTTAAGGGGAGTCACCGCCAGGATCCGCGACAGGTATGGTGAACGTCACATCCTCTATGCTACCGCACTGGGTTATGCGGGAGATTTTCACCTGCGTAAAGGCGATTACCAAGAGGCCGTTGAAATTTACCGGCGGGTTATTTCGGCACAGTCCCGGGTTATCGGCGAGCGGCACAAGGATCACCTGCAAACACTCGTAAAGCTGGCAGTATCACTATGGCAGCTTAAAAAAAATAAAGAGGCCGCAACGAGCTTTCGAAAAGCTGTGGGGAATTATATGCTGCTGGTAAAAGATTTTTTTCCTTCAATGAGTGAAACGGAGAAAAGCAGTTTTTGGCGGGTGATCAAACCAGGGGCGGAAAGTTTTATTGCTTTTGCGGTTGAAAACGGGAAGAGTGATCCTTCGTTGTTGAAAGAAGCTTACGATCTGCTCTTACAAACCAAGGGGGTTATTCTTAACTCCACCCGGCAGACCCAGCGAGCCCTCGCCAGCGAGATCGACATCTATACGCGGGACCTGTATGAGCGCTGGCTTGCACTCAAATCGATGATCATTGGCTATTATGCATCCTCGCCGGAGGAACTCGCGGAGGATAGAATAGACCTCGATGCCCTCGAAGGGGAAGCCAATTCAATGGAAAAGCAATTATCACTGCGGTCTGTCGCCTTCCGTTCGAAACACGAAGCGCCTGTTGCAACTTCTGCTGC
>CAMLEM010000227.1 GCA_946479005.1 uncultured Chitinophagaceae bacterium
GCTGGCTGGGATCACGCTGTTGAGAAAAGAGCTTATCATACTGAAAAGAAATTTCGCCCCTGTGAGGGAACTTGTGAATGGATTCCTCAGGTCCGACAGCGAATTACTGGAAGATCGCCATACCAAATATTATAAGGATGTGTACGACCATATCATACAAGCGACAGACCTCAGTGAGAATTACCGGGATGTGATGGTGAGTATGCAGGACCTGCACGTAAACAATGTGAACCTGCGGATGAACGAGGTGATGAAGGTGCTGGCGATGGTTACCTGCCTGATGGCGCCTGCCACGGTGATCGGCGGGATCTTCGGGATGAATTTCGACAATAACGTTGATTTCTTCCACCAGCAGTGGGGCTTTTATACAGCGGTAGGGCTGATGCTGCTTGCCCCGATCTTAATGCTTTGGATATTTAAAAAGAGAGGGTGGTTCTGATCATTTTTTCTTGAACACCGGTACGGTGCTGCAGGGTTCCCCGTACATAATGCTTTTTGCAAATGGACGAAGGCGCTTGGTGATCTCCATATAGATGAAATCCGGGATCGGTGTTTCGCCGCAGCCTTTGACAACGACTCTTTTATCACTGAATTCATTCATCTCCAGGGCATCAATATTTTTCAGGAACAGGCGTTTTTGCAGCTCCGCCGCATCCCCCATCACCACTTCACGGGCCACAGGCTGCAGGTAGCTGACCGCCAGCATCCAGGCCCATACGGGTATGATGGCATCCACGCTGCAGGTCAGTGCTACATTCTTATCGCGGTAAGCTTCCCAATCGAATTTCTTCAGCGCCTCACGGAAGTCCTTTTCCTTCAATATCATTCCCATAAACAAATGATCCTTCAGGTCGAACACCGACATTTCGCCTTTTGGAAGGTAATCCTCCAGGTTCAGGGTGATCAACCCGCTCTCCGCAACCTTATTTACGAAAGGCTCCGCCATCATACAAAATTAACAAACGGAACGTCAAATGGTTGGTAAGGTCATTGTAAAAAAAGGAATGCCGAAGCAATTGCTTCGGCATTCCTCATAAAAAGTTTCCGCAATGTTCTAAAAAATCTCCCTTCGCTTATCAGTGATCTTCGCCGCTTTCCGGAGATAAGTGGCGGGATAAGCGGGCGATTGAGGGTTGGAAACCATACCCCGCTGAGACATATTCATACTCTTACGCTGTTCGTTGATATCTCCCTGTGTGAGGGGGGTGGCCGAAACATTTTCAACACGGATCACATATACACCGCTTATCCCTTCAAGGACCGCGGGAACCACCTTCCCTTTATTATCCGGGTTGAAAGCCGCGCCACTTACGCGGGGTTCATACCCGATCACGGGATTGTTGGCGCTGGGAGACATTCGAATGCTATCGGCAACCTCCACCTGTTTTCCACCCCAGGCAGTTGCCACGGCTTCAAGTGTAGTGATCTTGCCTGCCTTCTGTGCCAGCATTTGCATCTTCTTTTTATTTCTTAATAAAGGCTCTACATATGTTCTGGCGGCCTCCACGCTGGCTGTTCCTTTTTCATTTACCTGGGTGACCACCGCAACCACATACTGGTCGCCCACCATTTCCGGTCCTACAACTTCGCCCAGCTTCGCATCATAGATCTCTTTAACGAACTGGCGGGAATCGCCCACTCCCTGTACACTGGCATCCACGGGTAGGATCTGGGAGGCCACTCCTTTCTGCTGACCCAGGGGTTTCAGTACTTTTTCGTAGTTCGCATCAAAGGATTTCTGATCCCTGCTGTCTCCTGCAAACTGGCTCGCGCGGTTCAGTGCTTCTGCAAGCGTTTCTTCCCCGGCAAAAATGTCTTTTGAAATATAGGCGATCTTATAGCCATTTCCTCCCCCTTTAGCGGAAAGGATCTCGATATAATGATATCCGAAGTCTGTTTTCACCACGCCTTTCGATCCTACGGGATTCAGGAAAATGAATTCATTGAAGGGGGGCACCATCTGCCCGGAGAAAACATTATCGTAAACTCCGCCCTTGTCCTTGCTGCCGGGGTCTTCCGAGAACTTCACCGCCATTGAATCAAAGTTCGCACCCTGTGCGATCACCCGCTGCAGGCTGTCCACCAGGTTCTTCGCAGCCAGTGTATCGCGGTTGGACGTGGAGATCAGGATATGTCGAACCTTTACGGTATCCGGCATCGGTCTTACACTGATCACTTTTGCCAGCGTAAAAGTGCTGCCGTCGAGATAGGGGCCATACACGCCGCCTGCCGGTGTTTTGAAGATGGAATCCTTGTTCGCCACCTGGATGGTCTTGCCATTGATGTGACCATTGTAAAAATTGGTAACGCCTTCCCTTAAAAGAAGGGTTTCGATATCATCTGTGGTATCGAGTGCGGGCTTTATGGATAACAATCTTTCGCGGGCAGCATTACTGTCGGCTGCGCTGGGCGCCGCGCTGAATGTAACATAGTTGATCGAACGACTCTCTTCCTGCTCGTACTCGTCTTTATGATCGTTGATATATTCCTGTACTGTCTGGGATGGCGGCATAGATCTCGCGAACCAGGGAGATCTTCGCGATAAGGCTGTTATCGGCGTTTTGTTTCTCCACATACCAACGGGGATAGTTAATGCTATTGCCCATCATCGCCAGGTATTTTTCCATTTTTCGCTGTTGCTCCAGCGCAAATACATAAGCATTGAAACGGTCTTTCTGTTCCTGGGGAGTTGAGCTGCTCTTCAGCATTTGATCGACCTGCTGTTTTGCGGTTACCGGGTCGAAAGCACCCGTTTGCGGATCGGCCAGCTGCTGCTTCAGATCCTGGGGCATATTCGGACCATACAGGATGTCTCCCAGTTCCTTAGCCTCGATCCTCATTCCGAGTTTATCAAATTCTTCCGCAAAAACAAGACGATTTACTTCCTGTTCCCAGGTGGTATTGATCGCCTGGAATGAGGTGGCTGTGTTTTGCGGCATCCCCTGCGCCTTCAGCTGATCCTCATACATTTGAACCTTTCGGTTAAAATCATCAGCGGTAATCTTCTTGCCGTTCACTGATCCGATCGTCGTGCCCCCGGTGGGGCCTCCGCCGCGACCGCGACCCGAAAAATAGTCTGTAAGAATAAATCCGACCAACGCCAGGGCGATCGCAACTACTGCAACGCGCGCATACTTTTCCCTGATACTTTGAATGATTGACATAAGGAAGCCTGTAATTTTAAAAGGGAGGCAAAAATAGGGAAAAGTAAACGGAAGAGGCAATGTTAAACCCTGAATTTTGGAGGCGGGAGCCGGTGCTTCTTGCTGAAAATCCTTTATTTAAGCAACCAGGCGACCCACATCCAAAATCCGGGCTAAGTCCTTATCTGGGGTTTTTTTTGGGGTGGACCAGCTTCATTTCCTTGATGAGGTGCTGAGCACCAGCATATTTATCGACAATGAATAATACATACCTGATATCCACCATAATATTCCGGCAGATCGAGGGGTCGTAATTGATATCGCTCATTGTTCCCTCCCAAACCCTGTCAAAATTTAAACCCACAAGGTTTCCGTACGCATCGAGCGCGGGGCTTCCGGAGTTTCCACCCGTGGTATGATTGGTTGCTATGAAACATACCGGGATTTTACCGTTCTGCGCATATTGGCCATAATCCTTCTTCCTATACAGTTCCCTGAGCTTCTCCGGTACATCAAATTCATAATCGCCCGGAACATATTTTTCCATAACCCCGTCGAGGTAGGTGTAATAATCATAAGTGACCGCGTTTCGGGGCTCGTAACCGTTCACTTTTCCATAAGTAACGCGCAGGGTGCTGTTGGCATCGGGATAGAAGACCTTTTCTTTGAAAACTTCCATCTGTGCTGCCATATACTCTCTTTGTAACTGATTCAGTCGGGCCTGGAGTTCCTGGAGGCGGGTGGCGATATTTTTTGAATACGCCGCATTGTTCGCAGCATAGATCCTATAAACCTTCCCTTCCCGGAAATCCTCGAGAAGATCGTCGGGATCTTTTTCGAGAGCGGCCAGCACTTTGTCTCCTTCATCCAAAATGGTACTTGAATAGATATCGTTGGCCA
>CAMLEM010000228.1 GCA_946479005.1 uncultured Chitinophagaceae bacterium
GTTTCAGCCAGTTTCTGAGCGATCTCTTTATAAATATCCGGCTCCATATACTTCATCGCCAGGTCTTCCATCTCCGTCTTGATATTATAAAGGCCCATCCGGTGCGCGAGGGGACCATATACATACACCGTTTCCGAAGCGATCTTGAGTTGCTTTTCCCGCTTCATACTGTCGAGGGTTCGCATATTATGAAGCCGGTCGGCCAGCTTGATGAGGATCACGCGGGGATCGTCTGTCAGTGTGAGAAGTATCTTCTTGAAATTCTCCGCCTGCTGCGAAGCATTCACATCGATCACGTTGGAGATCTTGGTGAGACCATCCACGATGCGGGCGATCTCACTTCCAAATTCCCTTTCCACATCTTCGAGGGAAATATCGGTGTCTTCCACCGTATCGTGCAATAGGGAACAGATCGTGGAACGAACGCCGAGGCCGATCTCGTCCACGCAGATCTTGGCTACCGCGATGGGATGAAGGATATAGGGCTCGCCGCTTTTCCGGCGCATCGTTTTATGCGCTTCGGCGGCCATTTCAAAGGCGATGCGAATGAGTTTTTTGTCCCCGGGCTTCAGCTTGCTCTTCAGGACGCGCAAAAGAGAGCGGTACTCCCTCAGGATCAGCTTCTTCTCCTCCTCTTCGTTCAGGTTATATTTAGGCGTCTGGGCGACGGTTTCCATAGCCTACGAATTTAATGAATAATGAATAACGAATAATGGCTCCACTTCGAAAAGGCTAACCTTTTCGAAAATCCGGCTCTCCATTATTCGTTATTCGTTATTCATTATTCATTACTTAAGGAAATCATACTTCAGCAACACCTCGTGCCCGTTCGCACCGCGGTCATAAACGCTGAGCGGCGTTTGGAAAATATCGAAGCAATAACCCACCGTGAATTTCTTCTGGATCTTCACGCCGGCGGAAAGCATCCAGCTTTGACGGGCCCTGAGCGCGGCGCCCCACCAGAACACTTCGTTATGCTCCACCCGTACGCCACCCTGCACCTCGAGGGGAACATCGGGGAGATAGATGAAAAGGATATGAGGGGTAAGAGTTGTATTCCCGTCCGCGTTGATCGTATAGCTGGAGTTCAAATAATAGTGACGGTACATACGACCTTCCTCAGAACGGTTGAGATTCCCGGTATAGAAATCCAGCTTCGACTGGATCAAATTGCTGACCGAAGCGCCGGCTTTGAACTTTTTGCCATTGTAAGAGATCCCAAATCCCGCGTCGCCACCAAAGCGATTCTCTTCGCTGCCCAAAACGGGATCATTTCCCAGTGAAGCCTGCAATTTTTCCCTGTCGATCGAATATTGCTGGAACCGGCCTTCCAGGCCGAGCGAAAAAGTTCCTCCATTGCCGAGAGGAATATGATAAGAAACCGCGGCCTGTACGCCTGTGCGACGGGTGGGTCCGGTTACATCATTATAGAAATAGCCTCCCAGTCCCACTTTTGCATTTTTGAAATAACCGGAACCGAAGAGGATGGTTGTTTGCGGACCTCCGTCAATGCCGTCCCACATCGTGCGATAGGAGGCGCCGACCGTAGCGTGCTGGGATGCACCAACACTCGCGGGGTTGTGAAGGTTACCGTGCATATCATAAAGGGAAGATGTCATTATCTGCTGTGCATTCACCGCGGTACCTGCAGCGATCAACAGCAATGCTATCTGGATTCTTTTCATTTTACTGCGTTTTAATTTGGTTAGCGGAGAATGGTTACGTTACCCTTCATCTGGAGGTTATCCCCGTTGATGAGGTTGTAGCTGATCACATAATAATAGGTGCCGTCCGGGAGAGGCTGTCCTCCCCGGGTACCATTCCAGTTGTTCTTATAATCGTTCGACTCGAAAACTTTAGCTCCGTACCGGTTGAACACCTGGGCCGTCATCTTATTGATGCAGCTCATATCATCCGTGATCAGCCAGAGATCGTTAATGCCATCCCCGTTTGGCGTGAAGGCGTTCATCGGTTTCACGCAATAGGGCACCACCGTAATGGTCACCTGGTCACTGGCGATACAGCCCAGCGGCGAGGTGACATTCAGGGTGTATGTGGTTGTTGTTTGTGGTGTTGCCAACGGGTTCAGTATGGTTGCCGAACTTAATCCTGCAGTTGGCGTCCACAAATAGGTTCCCTGGCTGGCCGTTGCTGAGAGCTGATGCGAATCTCCCAATAAAACGAAAGCATCGGGTCCTGCATTCGCGGTGGCCCCGGGTGCCACGGTCAGGGTGAAGCTTTCCTGGTCGGTACAAACACCCAACGTGGCCGTCACCGTGTAAGTGGTCGTGGTCGTTGGCGTGAGCGTGGGCGTAGCCGTATTGGGATCACTTACTCCCGTGGTGGGCGACCAGCTATAACCGGTCGCATTGGAGGTTACGGTTGGTGTAAAGCTTCCCCCAAGGCAAACCTGGTCATCTCCATTCACTGACAGGTTCAGATTGTTCTGAAGGGTCACCGTAGCGCTGGTCGTCACCTGGCAGCCTGAAGCATCTCTCACCGTGATCGTATAAGTATTTTGTGCCAGTCCATTGAAAACGTTCCCCGCCTGGAAACTGCCACCGTTCAGCGCGTATTGCAGCGGAGCGCTACCTCCTGAGGCTGTCACCGTGATGCTGCCTGTATTATTGCTGCAATTAGTGGCTGTGGCCACGGCATTCGCGCTTAAGGAACTGGTATTGCTCACATTCACGCGCACTGTATCCATTCCAAATACCTCAACGGCGGGGTCGTCAATTTTCTGGTAAACCGATCTTACAATGTAGGAGGTGATACCAACCGGAGGGCAGACATTGGCAAATGAGGCCTGCAGCTCACCTGTTCCTGCCGGGGCTGTGGTGCCCGTCTGAAGGACATTTCCCCCGAGATCAAGCAACTCCACCCGCTTAAGCAGGGAATTACCCGTGGCAGGCACAAATCTCCAGGTTTCATTCATTCCAATCGTTCCCCAGGGATTATCGGTGGCCGCGCGACCAGGGGCCATTATCCCCTGTGTACGGTCGAAGTTTTGAAGGCCAACCATTGCCCTTCCCTCGTTCCAGTCCGTGCAGATCTGCTTGCTGTAAATAAAAACCTCGATCAGCCCCGTGGATTCATAGAGTATGATCTGGTGCGTATTTTCAATAAGATTGCTGCAAACCGGTGTGAGAAAAAGCGGCACTTTATAAAAGCTCAGGATCCATTTCCTGTGCGGGGCAGTGCCGATAGTGGAATACTGGATCTTTCTCGTGGGTGAAGTATTGTAAGAGGGATTCAGGTCGTGATAGGGTCCCATTATCAATGCCCTGTCGTAAAATGTGCTGGGCAGGTTTTGGGGCGAGGAGCCATTGATGATATCCCAATGGGAAAAAAAGCCCGAAAGGCTCGCATCGAAGGACACATAACCATTGGTGCTGGCCACGAGTTGGTTGTAGGTACTCCCAAAAAAATTAAAGGGGAACCCGATATTGATCGGTGTACTGTAGGTGTCATCGATCGTCAGGTTCGTGGGTGTGCCATTTCCTCCCGGGTCAATGGCGGCGGGGAGGCAATTCGGGATGTTTGTCGCGGGATTCACTACATAACTGGCCGTACTTGCCCTGATGTCAGGGATCTTACTTAGAAGCGTGATACAGGCGCCCGTTCCGCAACCCTGAACCAGGGTATCCCTGCTACAGTTGAAGCTGAAATTGTTTTGAGCGCGAAGCCCGGTGCCTGCGCAAAACATTAAAAATAAAAGGCATGCCTCGCGGAAAATCAGTCCTTTTCTCATCAGTGGTTGGTTTGAGTTGCAATTTGGTTTCCAGGCGTTATTTACACCTGGCAGGGTAAAGCGTTTTTCGAATTTTTCCAAATAAGGCTGAAGGGCGGCAAGCTAAGGATTTTATGGTTTCTACAAAATTTAACCGCGCCTTCCTCACATTAATTCTCTTTTAACCGGCACCTCCCGGTTCCCGGAAATCAGTTACCTTTGCCGCCCGATTCGAAAATGGAAATTCCGGATGTGGTGGAATTGGTAGACACGTCAGACTTAGGATCTGATGCCGCAA
>CAMLEM010000229.1 GCA_946479005.1 uncultured Chitinophagaceae bacterium
CTGGCGTGCGGGAACGCCGCTGGAGCCTCAGGTGCGATCGGTGCCTGGATCGATGAGAATCATTGCGAATAAAAGAGATAACTGCATAAAAAAAAGCATCCCGTCACATCGTGACGGGATGCTTTTTTATTATCCAGGAACCTGGGTTAATTATTTGGAAACAGCCTTCCTGGAGAGTTTGCTCTTCAGGTTTGCCGCTTTATTCTTGTGGATGATGCCACGTTTTGCCAGCTTGTCGATCATTGAGATTACAGTGGGTAGTTTAGCGCCGGCTTCAGCGGTTTCTGCAGCCCTCAGGTCGCGGATGGCGTTACGGGTTGTTTTACCATAATACCTGTTCCTGTCGCGACGTTTAGCAGCCTGGCGGGCGTCTTTCTTGGTAGCACTGTGATTGGCCATTATTTTTCTTTCTTTTTAGGGAGGGCAAAGGTAAGACGAGGGGGCTTAAGTACCAAATTTACAGCTCCTTAAATTGAGATGCCTGGGCGACTGGCGGCTTCCTTGAAAGCCAGCGTAAATACCTCAAAATGAGGCTGAAATTTGCCCAATTTCAGCGATATTTGTGCCTTTAAAACAGCCCTTAACCCCCTCGTTAATGAAGGATTTCTCTTATATCACGGGGTCTTCTCCTGAATTCATTGAAAACCTGTACCAAGATTTCTTGAAGGATCCTGCTAGTGTTGATGCGGAACTACGTAAGTTTTTTGAAGGCTTTGATTTCGCGGTTGCCAATGCACAGGTCAATGGGAAGACAAAATCCCCGGCGGTTACCGAAACTGCGATTCACCCGGAAATGCAGGTTGGGTCGGTGGACCTTTTAAAAGAGATTCAGGTTTACCGGATGATCCTGGGTTACCGGAATAAAGGACACCTGGAGGCGACAACCAATCCGATTCGTCCCCGCAAGGACAGGGGAGCCAATCTTGATCCCGGGTTTTTCAAACTCACGGACGAGGACCTGGACCGCGAGTTCTTCGCTGGAAATTTCATCGGCCTGGGTAAAACCACGTTGAGGAAGATACTGCAATACCTTCAGCGATCCTATACTTCCAACATTGGTGTGGAGTTTAAATATGTCAACGACCAGGAAAAGATCGACTGGATCACCAATGCCGTTGAGAAAAGAATGCACGAGGAGCTTCCCCTGGACAAAAAGCGGAGGATCCTGGAGAAGCTCAACCAGGGCGTGATGTTTGAGAAATTCCTTCACACCAAATATGTAGGACAAAAACGATTTTCGCTGGAAGGAGGAGAAACCACGATCGCGGCAATGGACGCCATCATCACCACCGCCGCGGATAAGGATGTGCACGAAGTAGTGATGGGAATGGCTCACCGCGGAAGGTTGAATGTGCTGGCAAATATTATGGGCAAGACCTATGAGCAGATCTTCAGTGAGTTTGAAGGAACTGCCAAGCTCGACCAGACAATGGGGAGCGGCGACGTGAAATACCATATGGGCTATGGAAGCGAGGTGACCACATTCAATGATAAAAAAGTTCACCTGAAATTGATGCCCAACCCCTCCCACCTCGAAGCCGTTGACCCGGTGGTGGTTGGTTTTTCCCGTGCGAAAGCAGATGTGATGTATGGCAGCGCGTTTGATAAGATCCTTCCCATCCTCATTCACGGGGATGCCTCTCTTGCGGGACAGGGAGTGGTTTACGAAGTGATCCAGATGAGTAAGCTCAAAGGGTATTACACAGGAGGCACCATTCATTTCGTGATCAATAACCAGATCGGGTTTACCACCGATTTTGATGATGCACGCAGCTCTGATTATTGTACCTCGCTTGCGGCCGCCGTCCAGGCTCCTGTATTCCACGTGAATGGCGACGACCCCGAAGCGGTGGTTAAATGCGCTGAACTGGCCACCCTGTTCCGCCAGGAATTCAACAGTGATGTATTCATTGATATGGTGTGTTATCGCCGCCACGGCCATAATGAGGGCGATGACCCCAAATTCACGCAACCTCACCTTTACGCCCTCATCGACAAGCACGCGAATCCCCGCGAGGTGTATGTGAAGTTTCTTTTGGACAACGGAGAACCCGAAGCGCAGGAACTGGCGCGGGAAATGGAAAAGAAATTCTGGTCAGATCTGCAGGAGCGGCTCGATGAGGTGAAGCAAAACCCGCTTCCTTATAATTACCAGCAGCCTGAGCTTTGGTGGAAAAGCCTCCGGCACGCGAGCCTGGAGGATTTCGACCAGTCGCCTGTTACGGCTATTTCACCGGAACAGTTTCAAAAAGTATTCGACAGCCTGATGAAATGGCCGGAAAATTTCAAACCTCTTCGAAAGGTGGAAAAGATCCTGCAGGATAAGGTCAAATTATTCACCAATGAAAGGAAGGTTGACTGGGCTACAGGCGAATTACTTGCGTATGGCAGCCTGATCCTGGAAGGCAACGATGTAAGGATGAGCGGGCAGGACGTAAGAAGGGGAACTTTTTCACACCGGCACGCTGTGCTTCGGGATGAAGTGACAGACCAGGCCCATAACCGGCTGAGGAACCTGCCGGAAGCGAAGGGGAGATTCAGGATCTACAATTCCCTTTTAAGCGAGTTTGCCGTTCTTGGATTTGAATATGGATATGCGATGGCTAACCCGCACGCCCTGGTTTTGTGGGAGGCCCAGTTCGGGGATTTTGCCAATGGGGCACAAACGATCATCGACCAGTTCATTGCTGCAGGGGAACAAAAATGGAACCGGATGAACGGGGTGACCCTGTTGCTACCTCACGGTTACGAGGGGCAGGGGCCTGAGCACAGCAGTGCCCGGATGGAAAGATTCCTGCAGATGTGTGCAGAGCTCAATATGGTCATAGCCAATGTGACCACTTCCGCAAATCTTTTCCACGTTCTAAGAAGGCAGTTGAGCTGGCCTTTCCGGAAGCCCCTGGTGATATTCTCACCCAAGGCGAATTTAAGGCACCCGGGATCTTACAGCCTGGTGGATGATTTTACCCAGGGTGGATTCAGGGAGGTTATCGACGATATGGAGGCCGACCCAACGAAGATCAAAAAAGTTCTTTTCTGTTCCGGTAAGATATATTTCGACCTCGCGGAGAGACAGGAAAAAGAAAAGCGCTCCGACATCGCCCTGGTACGACTTGAACAGATCTATCCACTGCCGTTGAAGCAACTGGAAGAACTTCACCGGAAATACGGGCGCGCCACCTGGTTCTGGGTGCAGGAAGAACCCCTGAATATGGGTGCTGCCAGTTTCCTGAAAATGAACCTTCAGTCGATCAATTATGGGGTGATCAGCAGGCAGCCATCAGCTTCACCGGCAACGGGATTTCATAAGATTCACGTGCAGGAGCAGTCGGAGATCATTGAAACCGCCTTTAGCATATAAAGAAGGCAGCACTGCTGCAGCCTCCTTTAGTTCTCATATCCAGCCGTATTTGGCACGTAGAAATTACGTGCCGCCAAATATGACAGGTAATGGTTTAATGATTAATGATGAAATCATTGCTTTTTATAAATCATAAAGACGCCCGAAGAATATAGAATCAGTTCCGATGCCACCGGATCAATAATCGTGTATCTATACGTTTCCCCAAATCCATTGACGGTTATCTGTAGTTGCCTCTTTCCCTGTTCATTTACGATCTCATAGTTTCCCCTGAATTTAGCATCACTGTCCCTTAAACAGGAACCATCTTCATTGAACTTAAAATAATTAAAGCCCATTGAAGATTTTGTACCATTTCGATCTTCAGGGTCGGGAACGGCATTTCCATTTTGATCAAATACTGCGTATAGCTGATGCCATTCACCGATGATGGAGTTTTCTTTTACTGGCTTGTCGCCGCTTCCCGGTTTTGTATCATTTTGGGATTTTTGATTTTCCGGGGAACCATTGAAAGCTTCCGTTTGATCGTTTACGGTTGTATTATCCGCGCAGCCTGTGAAGACGACAATGAGCAGAATGTTTATCAGGATTTTTTTCATTCGTTGTGTTTTTTAAGAATCAGGGAATATGTCGGGTACTGCCGCCCTGTTTTACAATCAA
>CAMLEM010000230.1 GCA_946479005.1 uncultured Chitinophagaceae bacterium
TACAGCAAAAGATCGGGATGAACTTTGTTTCCGAATCATCCATAGATAATAGTCTTTCCCGGCTGTCAGAATTCCTGCCTACGATCCTGAACAGTACCGCCAATCTCATCACCAACCTGGTGATCGCCTTATTCCTTTTATACTATATGCTTTATCACGGCCGGGAGATCGAAATGAATCTCTACCGGTATATGCCGCTGAAGAACGAGAACACCCTGAAGCTGGCACACGAGACCAAGAAGATGATCAAGGCCAATGCGCTTGGCATTCCGGCCATTTCCATCATCCAGGGCATAACCGCCACGCTTGGATATTTCCTTTTCGGCATCAAGGAGTTCGGGCTTTGGGGATTTCTCACCGGGGTCTTTGCCTTCTTCCCCGTCGTGGGAACGATGGTGATCTGGGTACCCCTGGTGATCTATACTTTCGCTTCCGGTGATACCTGGAATGGAACGGGATTGCTCATATACAGCGTTGTTGTGACAGGCAATGTGGATTATGTGGCGAGGATCACCCTCCTTCGTAAAATGGGAAATGTGCATCCCGTGGTGACAGTACTCGGGGTACTGGTGGGATTGGGATTATTTGGTTTCATCGGGCTGATATTCGGTCCGCTGCTCGTGAACTACATTATCGTGGTGTTTAACATCTACCTCAACGAATTTTCCTCTGTGCCCGTGGAGGCGGTGGAATTTGTGGATAGCAGCACGGAAAAGGATGGGGAAGAGCCCCGGGAGAAGGTGGGTGGACCGGAGAAGATCTGACAGTGATCAGGGCTGAAAGTTCAGTGTCCAGGGTCCAGGTTACAGAAAACAATCCTTCTTTCGGCTGCTCCCTGGAATCTGAACCCTGGGCTCTGATCTCTGGACTCTTAATTTCTCTGAAGCTTGGATAACAATCTCAGCAATTCAAGATAAAGCCAAACGATCGTTACCAGTAATGCGAACCCGCAATACCACTCCATAAACTTTGGTGCTCTTGCTTCCACGCCTTTTTCGATCATATCAAAGTTCAGCAACAGGTTGAAAGCTGCAAGGCCTACCACCAGTACGGAAAAACCGATACCGATTGGCGTAGCTGCATTGGTAAAAGAACCGATCGGAGATCCTGAAATGAGATAGCTGATCCACTGGATCATATAGAAGATCGCGATGGCAGCGGTGGCGGCCACCACAATGGTCCTGAATTTTTTTGTAACGCGAATGATTCTGTAGCGATAGATCAGGAACATGATCAGCGTTACAAGGAGTGTGAGTGCCACGGCCTGCGTAGGCAAACCGGGATACGCATAATTATACATCGCGGAGATGGTTCCCACGAAAAGCCCTTCAAGAATGGCGAAGGCAGGCGCCAGGTAAGGAGCTGTCTTCGGCCTGAACGACATTATCAAAGCAAGTACGAGGCCACCAAACACACCGATGAGCAGCATCGGCTGGGGATTGCCTCCTTTATCGAACTGGCCCCAGGAGAAGATGGTTGCGCCAATGGTCATCAGCATCAGGAACCCGAACTTATTCATCGTTCCTTTCATCGTCATTTCCTGGCCGGCTTCTACGCCTTCGAAGATGGTACCCTGGAAGGTTTTTTCCTGGAGAGTGGGATTGCTTGATTTGAGGTTGAACATTTTTTTGTTTTTAGGGTACTAAAGTATGAAAAAAATGTTACCCGCGGGAGGCGGGAGTGTACAGGGAAACACTAATAAAAAAATCTAACAAAAGCTTCCATTGCCGCATAATGCGTCAATCCCAGGTCGGCATAAAGTGCAGCAGTAGCGGCATTGCGTTCTTCTGCCCGCTGCCAGAATTCCCTTGAATCGGAACCCTGGAAAGGAACCATGTCCTTTTGTGACTGGTGAATGAAGATGCCGAAACGTTTCTTCAGTACCTGGTCAGGGCTCATCGGTATCGCCATCTGTATCTCTTCCATCTTCCATTCTTCCCAGGCGCCTTTGTAGAGCCAAAGCCAGCAGTCACTGATCCAGGGATCACCCTCTTTCTTGATCCGTTTAAGCGCTTCGATCACCACCTGGAAGCAAACGATATGCGTACCGTGCGGGTCCGCAAAATCACCGGCGCAATAAACCTGATGGGGTTTGATCCGGCGTAGCAGTTCCACCGTGATGCGAATGTCTTTTTCACTCATCGGTTTTTTCTCGATGGTGCCTGTTTCATAAAAAGGAAGGTTCATAAAATGAACATTCTCCTCCGGGATGCCTACATAGCGGCAGGTAGCCCTGGCTTCACCACGCCGGATCAGTCCCTTGATGGCACGGATGGTTGGCGTATCTACCTGGTTTGATTTTTTCCGGGCTAGAAATTTCCTGGCAGCTTCGAGGATCTTATCGGTCTTGCGTGTATCAATCCCCGCGATTTCTTCAAATCCCACGGCAAAATCGAGATAGCGGGTCACAAATTCATCGGTGACGGCGATGTTGCCACTGGTCTGGTAACCCACGTGAACCTCATTTCCCTGGTCGTGCAGCCGCTGGAAAGTGCCGCCCATACTGATGATGTCATCATCGGGGTGAGGTGAGAAAATGATCACGCGTTTCGGATAGGGATGAGAACGCTCCGGGTGACCCGGGATCACGGATTCAGGCTTCCCTGCAGGCCAGCCGGTGATGGTATCCCGGAGAAGATAATATACCTGGAGATTGATGGCATAGGCATCGCCTTTTTCCACGAGCAGGTCACTCAAGCCATATTCATTATAGTCGCTGTTCGTAAGGGAGAGCACCGGTTTTTTCAATGCCAGTGCCATATTCACCACCGCTCTTTTTATCATCGCGGGCGTCCACTCGCAATCACCCGTAAGCCAGGGAGATTTGCAGCGGGTGAGTTCCGCGGAAGCGGGTTCATCCACGATGAAGGTAACGTTCTCGTGATTCTGTAACAGCGAAGCAGGCACCTGTTCACTATCATCCTGCTCCACCGCCCGCTTCACTACTTCGGCCTTGGAACTTCCCCAGGCCATCAGCAGGATCCTTTTCGCTTTCAGGATGGTGCTGATCCCCATCGTGATCGCGAGACGGGGAACCTGGGAAATATTGGCAAACTCGTAAGCATTGGCGATCCGGGTTGAATTGTCGAGCGTGATCAGCCTGGTTTTTGAATAAATACCGGAGCCAGGTTCATTGAAGCCGATATGCCCGTTGTTGCCGATCCCCAGGACCTGGAGATCGATCCCGCCTGCCTCTTCGATCTTTTTCTCATAATCCGCGCAATGGGATTTGATCTCTTCCTTTTTTATTTCCCCATCGGGGATGTTAATGTTTCGCGGGTTGATGTCAATGTGATCGAAAAGATTGTTGCGCATAAAGCGGTTATAGCTTTGCAGGGCATCATTGTCGATCGGGTAATATTCATCGAGGTTGAAGGTGACCACATTTTTGAAGCTCAATTTTTCCTCGCGATGCATTCTCACCAGTTCCGCATAAAGTGTTTTGGGGGTGGAACCGGTGGCGAGGCCGAGCACGCATTTTTCTTTTTTCTTCTGTTTGTCGCGGATCAGCTGCGCAACCTGTTGGGCCACAAAGAGGGAAGCCTCCTGCTGGTCGGGAAAGATCTTTACCGGTATTTTTTCAAAGCTGTCTGAAAGGTCGGGAAGGGCAGACTTTTTAGGCATTCAAAGCGGGTTGGTTGAGGTAAAGTTCGTTAAAGATCGTGAAGATTGATACGAATGACTGTTAGTAGGTGGGTTGGGTTCCCACAGAGGCAGGGAGAAACGGCCTTTCAATCCACTTCAATCTCGTCAATAAACAACCACGCGTCCCTTCCAGCACCCGCATTTCCCCCGGGTATCTTCCCGTAATTCTTTATCACCAACTTGACAAACCGCACCGGTGTTTTCTTAAAAGCCATTGTCATCCTGATCTTCTGGTTCTCTATTTCCTGGTGTTCTGTAGTAGATTTTAGTGAATGCCATTTTTCTCCATCAGAAGAACAAAAAACTTCTGCCGATGCCGGTTCCCAGATCCAGCTGGAACGCCGTTTCAGCGCTTGCAGCGTGATGCGGCTG
>CAMLEM010000231.1 GCA_946479005.1 uncultured Chitinophagaceae bacterium
GCCATTGTAAGTGTATTCAGGTTCGATTTCGCTGTTCGGGATGATCACGCGTTTTTGTGCCGAACTGGATTCAAACACCCTGGCCAGGTCATCAATGTTCGGCGCGCGGAATCCCGAGGCGAAGTTCACGTTAAGCCGCGTACCCGGATCCGGGAGGTAAACCAATCCCAGGTTTCCCGTGACCGCAAAGGGCGACTGTTTGAAATCCGTGACGGGCAGGTTGAAAAACGAATTATCAGCGATGGTGGAATGCAGGTTCACGAACTGGAATCGTATGCCATCGTTCAGCACCAGCTTTCCTGCTTTCATTTTCTTCAGGTGCTGGAGATAAAGCCCGAAATAATTCATCTGGTTCTCTCCATTTGGGTAACGACTGTCCAGCGGTGATACCGCTCCCGTGATCAGGTTGGTGCGGTCAGCCACCGATCTCAGGGAATTCAGCTGCCCATCGATTCCCATATTCAGCTCATTGTTATTCCACAGCTTCCTGCCGTCGAGGGTAAAGCCCCAGACTTTGATATGCTCCCTGCGGCTGTCAAACCGGTCGTAGCGCAGGTATTCCCTCTGCTGCCGGCTCTCTTTGATGTCCTGGTAGTTGAGATTGAATTTAAGCTGATCCAAAAAGCCGGCGGACAGCAGGTTAAATTCATAGGCGCCCAGTATCCTGGTTTGCGGACCGTAGTACCATTCCGCATAGCGCAGCGTGGTACCCACAGGAGGACCGAAATTCCGCATATCCTGCAAACGGTCGTAGCGGGGAATATCAGAGGAGCCCGAGTACTGGAAGTTCAGCTGGTGGGAGCTTTTCGCGGAAGGGGCAAAGAGAAATTTCTGGGTGATATCCCATTGGCGGTACCCCGAAAATTTCTGAATCCTGTCATCGGGATTGTCACGGAGATAATCCACTCCGTCCACTGTTTCAATATACATTTCCCTTCTCCCGAAATCAGGATATTTATCAGGGTAATGATCTCCCATTCGCATATCCCCAAAATCGCTGTACGTGTACGATTGGAGCCAGCCGAATTTCTTCCCGCCCAGTGAGAGGTGGGCGTGACCCGTTTTTTCGTCATTGGCCGAACTGTACCTCGTGAAAACCTGTCCCTTTGCAAGGAGCTTATCACCGGTGGATAATGTTGGCGTACGGCTGCGAAAATGGATCACTCCGCCCAGGGCATCGCTGCCGTAAATGGTGGATGCGGGTCCATAAAGAATCTCCACCCTTTCAACCATATTCTGGTCCACGGTGATCACATTCTGCAGATGCCCTCCCCGGTAAATGGCATTATTCATCCGGATTCCGTCCACTACCAGCAGTACCCGGCTCGCTTCAAATCCACGCAGCACGGGACTGCTTCCTCCCTGCTGGCTTTTTTGTACGAATACATTGCCCGAGCTGATCAGCAGGTCGCCGGAGTTCTGCGCGTTATAGCGCGCTATCGTCGTTTCGCCAATGACGTCGATCTTTTGCGCGAGGTTTTTTTTCTTTTCGGCGAATTTGTTGGCATACACGACCGCTTCATCCATTTGTTTGTCGATGGTGTCTGCCTGGGCAAAGATTGATATGGGTATGACAAGCCAAGCGGAAAGCAAGGCGATCTTTCTCATAAATAAAAGTTTGATTAATAAATGGGTTCCAGATTAAGACTGGCCCATCCGGGGTGGCGGCGTTAGGATCGGGGGTATGAACTGGGAGTTCCCGATACGGACGAATGAAGAAGTTTCCGGGGAGAATTCAACCGGCAATACCGGCTCGTTTTCCGGTTCGTTATATAAATGCCGGAGGCATTGCAAAAGTTGTTGCACCATTCGCTCTTCGGGGCTCAGGCTCCTCGATGTTTTTCTCTGCTTCATTACCATCGCCGTCTCATCTTCATCATACATCCCGGTAAAAGTGTAGATCCCGTTTTCCAGTTTCTTTGTCCGGATGTCGAACATTGAATTGTTCACCCAGATCTCGTGGTCTTCCATCCAGATGACCTCGCTTTCGGGCACGATCACCGTCTGGAGCTCGTGGCTCTCCAGCTTCTTCTTCATCTCCCAATGGATGAGGGTTTCCCTGATAGTAAAATAGAAAGCAAGCAAAATAGGCCAGAGGCCCAGGAACAGAAAGATCGAGGCAGAGGTTTTCTGGATAAAGGCTTTCACAGTAAGTATAAAGATACTACTATTTTTTCCCTACCAGGCTGTCCATCGGGTAGAGGCCTTCCATCTGTTTCATAACCGACCGGGCCCAGTTCACGATCAGGAGTCGCTCATTATCAGTCAGTCTCGCGTCCCTGTGCGTCCAGGTGTAAGATTTCAGCGGCATTTTTTGGTCTTCCACCATTTCAATGGTTTCCTCCATTTTATGATACTGGTATCTCAGGGGTTTATTGGTGTATTCATCGAAGTTCAATTCTTTCTTCCCATCCAGAACGTGGTCGTTCAACCACCAGTCAACCGGCTGGATCTTGCTATACCAGGGATAGCGGGTGTTATTGCTATGGCAATCCATACAGGCTACGGAAAGCACTTGTTTTACGTTACCGGGCACATTGAAGCTATTGCCAATAAAATTGGGTTGCGCACCTTCTGCCCTGTTTCTTTTTGGATGAATGAACTGGATGATAACAATACCTGCCAGTAAGATCCAGAGAATCTTTTTAAGCATACCTAAGGATTTGAAATAAATATAGGTGATTAGATAAGAATTTCACCTGACATTTCACCGGGGATGGAAAGATTCATCATTTTGAGGATCGTGGGTGCGATATCGCCCAGTTTCCCAGGCCGTATCGTGCCTTTCCATTCGTTATCAATGATAAATAACGGAACCGGATTGAGGGTATGCGCTGTATTGGGCGATCCATCTTCATTGATCATAAAATCAGCATTCCCGTGATCGGCAGTCAGGAAGATCGTATAGTTGTTTTTCAAACCGGCTGTTACAATTTGTTCAACGCAACTGTCAACCGTTTCCACGGCCTTGATCGCTGCGTTCCATACGCCGGTATGTCCCACCATATCCGCATTGGCATAATTGAGGCAGATGAAATCGGCCCAGCGGTTTTCGATCTCCGGAAGAAGTGTGGAGGTGACTTCCCTGGCGCTCATTTCCGGCTGAAGGTCATAGGTGGCCACTTTCGGTGAGGCGACCATCAGTCTTTTTTCTCCTTCAAAAGGGACCTCCCGGCCTCCATTGAAGAAAAAGGTCACGTGCGGGTATTTTTCTGTCTCCGCGATGCGAATCTGTTTCAATCCATTTTCTTCAAGAACCTTTCCGAGCGTATTGTCAAGATTGTCCGTTTCAAAAATGACGTGAATGCCCTGGTAGGTCTTGTCGTATTCGGTCATCGTGGTGTACCGGGTATTGATCTTTTGCATTCCAAATCCCGTCGCCACGGGATGCACAGCGTCGAACTGGGTGAGCACCTGGGTGATCTCACGGCAGCGGTCGGTGCGGAAATTAAAGCAGATGACGGAATCATTTTCACGGATCAGGGAAAGGGGATCTCCGTTTTCGCCGGTAACTACGGAAGGCAGGATGAATTCGTCGGTGATGTTCTGTTCATAAGAAGATGCAATAATGGAGGCGGGAGAGTTCCCTTTGTTTCCCGCACCGTTCACCAGCGCATCGTAAGCCCGCCTGATCCTTTCCCAGCGCTTGTCCCTGTCCATAGCAAAATATCTTCCGCTGATACTGGCGATCCTGCCGGTTGTACCCTCGCAATGCTGTTCGAGCTCGCGTATGAAGCCCAGCCCGCTTTTAGGGTCGCAATCGCGGCCATCGGTGAACGCGTGAATGAAAACGCGCTCAAAATTCTCTTTTTTACAAAGGGTCAGAATCGCTTTGAGGTGTTCTATATGCGAGTGAACACCACCGTTACTAACCAGTCCCATCAGGTGAAGAGAGGTTCCGTTCACCCTGGCGTGGTCGATGGCAGCGAGCAGGTTCGGATTTCGGAAGAATTCACCCTCGCGGATGGCGACATTGATCCGTTGCAGTTCCTGGTAAACGAC
>CAMLEM010000232.1 GCA_946479005.1 uncultured Chitinophagaceae bacterium
TGAATATGTTACCCGATTATGCAAAGAAAGAGCTGGACGAAGCGCTGGAGATCACAAAAGATAATACCGGCCTCAACCTGGTAATGGCCCTGAGCTATAGCGGGCGCTGGGAATTGCTGAATGCGGTCAAAAATATCGCCGCAGAAGTAAAGCAAGGAGGGTTGTCGCTGGAGGATATCGACCAGGATACCTTGCGGCAACACCTGTGTACCAGCGAGTTTCCTGACCCTGAATTAATGATCCGCACCAGCGGTGAATACAGGATAAGCAACTTCCTTCTTTACCAGCTGGCATACGCGGAACTATATTTTACCCAGGTGCGCTGGCCGGAGTTCCGTAAGGAGAATCTTTATGAGGCCATCGTCGATTTCCAGGGGAGAGAAAGGCGATTTGGAAAGACAGGAGAACAGGTAATGGAGGATGCCAAATGAACAGCTTCGCCGGGAAGTCACTATTAACAAAGACTTACGATTTTAACCTTTAATTTGCCGCCTGCTTATCGAGACGGCTTTTTATATAAATATCAGACCTCAAGCCATTTGCAACCGGTCGGAGAAAGTTTGAAAAACAGAACATGCAAAAATCTTTACTGAAAGCTGGTGTCACTGCTCTGCTCCTGTTCATAGCCGTTTCCTCATTGAATGCCCAGGTTGACACAACTCCGACCTCCATCGATCCCAAGCTTATTGAATGGCGTAATGCCAGGGTGCCCAGGGAATACACGGTGGCAGATGTTAGCATTCACGGGATCCGGCACCTCGATACTTCCATCGTTTATTCCATTGCCAATATTACACCCGGCGACAAGTTTATGCACCCGGGCACAGACATATTCGCCAGGGCGATCCAGAGCCTGTGGAGACAAAGGCTTTTTTCAAACGTGCAGATCTATGTGTCGCGCGTGGAAGATAACCGTGTGTGGATCGATATCGACCTGACCGAGAGACCCCGCCTCGGGAATTTTCGGTTTGAGGGGATCAAAAAGAGCGAAATTGAAGACTTGCAGGCAAAGCTCAACCTCGTAAAACAAACGATCATCACCGAGAATACAAGGCGCGAGATCATTGAAAGGACAACAAAACATTTTTCCGAGAAAGGATACAGTAACGTCAAGGTCAGCATCACCGAAACTCCCGACACCAGCTTCCTCAATTCAAACCTGATGACGATCCATATCAACAAGGGTAAGAAGGTGAAGATCGACAATGTCCGTTTCTACGGCAATGAGACCGTGGATGACCCCAGGCTGGAGAAGCAGATGAAGGGCACGAAGGAAATGACAAAATTCACGCTGGATCCCGTGGAGGTCCCCAGTCCTTATGGTGCCGCCAAAAAATTCTCCTTTAAGGAATGGTTCAGGGATTGGGGTTTCCTGTCATTCAGCAAGACCAAAAAATTACTCGACCCTTATGTCAGGCTGAAAATATTCTCCAATGCGAAATTCGACCCGGTCAAGCTGGAAGAGGATAAGGATAAGGTGATCAGTTATTATAACTCGATCGGCTATCGTGACGCGCGCATCGTTGCAGATACCATCCTGGTGGATACCACAGCCGGTACACTCAATGTGGACCTGCGGGTGGAAGAAGGGAGGCGTTATTTTTTTGGGAATATCACCTGGAAAGGGAATTCAAAGTATTCTGATTCTGTCCTGAATAACATACTGGGCATTCGCAAGGGCGACATTTACAATATCGACATTCTGAATCGCCGTCTGGGAAAGGAGCTTTCGCAGGAGGGTGGTGACATCAGTGGATTGTATATGGATGATGGATACCTCTTTTTCCGCGTGGAACCGGTGGAGACCGCTGTTTATAACGATACGATCGATCACGAGATCAGGATCACCGAGGGTCCCCAGGCGCGGATCAAGAACGTAACGATATCTGGAAACGAGAAAACAAAGGATCACGTCATTCGCAGGGAACTTCAAACCGTTCCGGGCAATCTTTTTAGCCGGGCGGACCTCATTCGTTCTCAAAGAGAGCTGGCAAATCTCCAGTTCTTCAACCAGGAAACGATCAATGCCGGTGTGGTGCCGAACCCCGATGACGGGACTGTGGATATCAATTGGAAGCTGGAAGAGAAATCCTCAGATCAGCTGGAGCTCTCGGCCGGTTGGGGCGGCGGTGTGGGTCTTACAGGAACGCTCGGTGTGACCTTCAATAATTTCTCCATCCGGAATATCTGGAAGAAAGAAGCCTGGGACCCGCTCCCGATGGGCGATGGCCAAAAACTGAGCCTGAGAGTTCAGTCTAACGGCAGGGCCTACCGTTCGCTCAGCGCTTCCTTTACCGAGCCCTGGCTGGGGGGAAAGAAGAGGAATTCTCTTTCTTTTGGAATCAACAGTAGTAAGTACTCTAATGCCTTTGATCCTTTTACGGGAAGGATCGACAGGGCAAAATCGGATTCAAATTATTTGAAGACAACGGGAATCTCTGTTTCACTCGGTAAGCAATTAAAATGGCCGGATGATTATTTCAGCCTGATCTATACATTCAACATCACCCAGTATAAACTTAAGGATTACCCGATCTTCGAAGGCTTGCGCGATGGTACTTCAAACAATATTAGTTTCAAGGTCACGCTGCAGCGCTCTTCGGTATTCAACCCTATCTACCCGGTTAGCGGTTCAAATTTCATGGCGAGCCTTCAGTTGACCCCGCCCTATTCGCTGTTCAATAAGGACCTGGCAGCTTCTGCCAACCCCTATAAAACGCCTGAGTACCATAAATGGAGATTCAACTCCGAGTGGTATGTTCCCATTGGAAAGGCACTGGGAGCCGAACAATCCAGGCAGTTGGTCCTGAAGATCGCAGCGAAATACGGTTTCATCGGAAGGTATAACCATAAGCTGGAGATCTCACCATTTGAAAGATTCCAGGTGGGTGATGCGGGATTGACAAACAATTTTGGTTTGCTCGGATACGATATCGTTGCACACAGGGGCTATCCTGTTTATGAAACTTCCGATCCGTCGATCAACCCGGATCAGCAAAACGCTTCCCGGCATTTTACGATCTTCAATAAGTACACGCTCGAGATGAGGATGCCATTGGTAACCAACCCGAGCAGTACGATCTATGCATTAACCTTTTTTGAAGCGGCCAATGGCTGGTATGATTTCAAGGATTACAACCCATTCCGCCTTCGGCGCAGCGTGGGTGTGGGTATGCGCTTCTTCCTCCCGATGTTTGGATTGCTTGGGTTTGATTATGGCATTGGACTCGACAGGCAACAGCTGCCCGGGCAGACAGGTTTCAAGGGTATGACGCGATTCACATTTATGCTGGGCTTTGAACCTGAATAAGATTATTCATCATAAAAAACAGGAAATGAAAAAAGTATTCCTTCTCACCTGCCTGGTAGCATTGGCTGCCATCGGGTATTCGCAGAAATATGCCATCATTGACACCAGGTATATCCTGGACAAGCTGCCGGAATACAAAACCGCGCAAACGCAGCTTGATGAGATCGCGGCCGGCTGGCAAAAAGAGATCGACGGGAAACAGCGTGAGCTCGATGAGATGTACAAGAACTATGAGGCTGAGCAGGTGATGCTCAGCGATGATCTCAGGAAAAAAAGAGAAGACCAGCTTTTCAACAAGGAAAAGGATCTCCGGGACCTGCAGAGGAAACGCTTTGGTTTTGAGGGCGATCTGTTCAGGAAACGGCAGGAACTGATCAAGCCGATCCAGGACCGGGTTTATAATTCCGTACAAAAGCTTGCCGTTCAGCGGGGCTACGACTTTGTGCTCGATAAAAGTGAGGGAATTACCATTATCTTTGCCGACCCCAAATTGGACAAGAGTGAGGATGTATTGCGGGAATTGGGGATTAGGAATTAGTTAATTAGCTAATTAGTTAATTAGTTAATTAGTTAATGCGCGCAGATGTTTTCGCAGAGGAAGCGGAGGGAGCATTAGAGGAATATAGGGCTTCCCCTACGAACTAAAACTGTACCGAAAGCGATAATTTTTTTTGAAGCTTTT
>CAMLEM010000233.1 GCA_946479005.1 uncultured Chitinophagaceae bacterium
TTTGCTTCAGGTCCCCGAGTTTGTGTTGGGCGTCTTTGTCAAAACAGCAGGGCGCTACAAGACCATCCCAGGTGATCACCGGGTCGTGCCAGAGCCTCCAGCAATGATTTGAAAGTTTTCCTTTATAGGCATAGGAGGAACCTGTTTTCCGGTACCGGCTGAATTTCTCATTTCTGGGGATCAGTCCATTCGGATCTTTCTCATAATCGTAAACCTGCGCGGTTTTAAACCAGACATCATCCACGCCGATCCCGGCGGCGAGTTTTTTTACCTCTTCCATCTGGTGTTCATTAGGCCTCACCACGAGGAACTGGAAGACCACGAAGGGTGTGCTGCTCTTTAAGGTCCTTTTCCATTTCACGATATTCCTCGCCCCTTCGATCACCTTATCCAGCTGCCCACCCACCCTGTACTGCTGGTAAACATCCTGCGTGGTACCATCGATAGAGATGATCAGGCGATCCAGGCCGCTTTCAATGGTCCTTTTCGCATTTTCATCATTAAGATAATGGGCGTTGGTGGAAGTGGCGGTATAGATCTTTTTTTGCGAAGCATATTTCACCATCTCCAGGAAATCGGGATTGAGATAAGGCTCTCCCTGGAAATAGAATACCAGGTACCAAAGATCTTTGGAGATCTGGTCAATGGTTTCCCGGAAAAAATCCTTCTTTAGCATTCCCGTGGGGCGGGTAAATGACCGCAGGCCACTGGGACATTCGGGGCAGCGAAGATTACAGGAAGTGGTAGGTTCAAAAGAGATGGAAACAGGATAACCCCATTGTACCGGGCGACCGCTCCAGCGGCTGATATAATAGCTGCTGAGCACGCGGAACCCGTTCCACGCACGGCGCATCGTCATTTTGGATAAAAGGTTGAGGCTGTCTCTACGGTTGAACCTTGCCATCACGGTAAAGTTAAGCCGCTTCCTAATTATGGGATACACTTAATTATTGTGAAATATCGGAGAATCCTGCGGGCGTTGTCGTAGTATTTCATTCGTGGCAAAGTATTGTTTCGTAATAACCTAAAAAACAATTCTCCCGGCTTGCATAAATAAACTGCCGGTAATACTTTGGTGCCGGCTTTCGCAGGAAGGCCCCGAAAATCCAAACCCTTGAAAAAACTAGCCCTGCCCCTTTTAACGGGAGCACTGTGCCTCTCTTTTATTGCCCCGGTGGAAACCGAAGAACCGGTGAAAAGGTTCCCTGCTCCTTCTGCCAGGCCTGAAATTTCCAGGGCCGAGATTTTATATGAAAAAATGGACCTGGAGCAGCTGGGTTTATCAAAACAGGCTTTTTCCAGCGCCCTGCAGGGCACAGAAAAATTATCCTCTTCCGGTAAAATAGAAAGAAATGACATTCTCACGATCTGTGATCTCAGCAGGTCTTCCGCTGAGAAAAGAATGTACATCATTGACCTGGCCGGAGAAAAACTGCTTCTGAATACCTATGTGGCGCACGGAAAGAATTCCGGTGCTGAGTTTGCCACTAAATTTTCCAATACTCCGGAATCCCTTCAAAGCAGCCTCGGGTTTTATCAAACCGGGCAGACCTACATTGGTAAGCACGGGCTTTCCCTTCGCCTGATAGGGCTTGACGGAAAATTCAATGATAAGGCCCTGGAAAGGACCATCGTTCTCCACGGCGCGGACTATGTCAATGAAGGCCGTCTGCGAAATGGCGGTTATATGGGTCGCTCCTGGGGCTGCCCTGCCGTGGCGAGGGAAGAATCGGAGAATATCATCCGGCTGATAAAGGGCGGCACCTGTTTTTTTATTTATTATCCTTCGCGGGACTACCTGGAAGGATCCAGGATATTAAATGACTGATTGGACACAAACAAGGATGGATGAAAACAAAAAGCTCAACTTACCCTATGGTTGGGCTTTTTTGTTTTAATTCTCCATCACGTGCTGCGCCTGCCTTTGTTTCTGTACAAACTCATTGGAGTAGATCCTGAGAAGGAGCATAAACAGTGAAATGAGCAGCGGCCCGAAGATCAGTCCGATGAATCCGAAAAGATTCAATCCCACGATCACCCCGAAGATCGTTACCAGGGGGTGAACATCACCCAGTTTCTTCAATAATGTAAAGCGAAGCACATTGTCGGTACTTCCAATCACTACCAGTCCAAATACGAGAGTGGCAATGCCCTGCCCTTCCTGCCCGTTGGCGAAAAATATGATCGCGATGGGAATATAAGCGAGGGCGGCCCCCACGACGGGGATCATAGCCGTGATGCAGGTCATCCCGAACCAGAAAAAAGGTTCTTTCACGCCAATGATGAGATAGCCGATCAGCCCGATCATTCCCTGGGCCAGCGCGATGAGGGGAATGCCGATCGCATTTGACATCACCATCCTGTTCACTTCCTTTCCAAGCCTTTTCACATTCGCGTCTTTGAGAGGAATGTATTCATAGAGGGTATCCTCGATCTTCCGCCCGTTCACCAGCATAAAGTATAGTATGAAGTACATAAACACGATCGTGGTGAGCGTATTGAAAGTGGCGCCAAGGATATTGGGGAGTTGCTCGGCCATGGCGTTCCCCAGTTTATTGATATTCTCGGGGCTCGCAATGGTAATGCCTGTTTTTGTCTCGAGGTCGGCTACCACTTTTTTCAGCGCGGTAGTAAGTTCAGCTGAATGTTCGATCACATAGCCCACTTTCGAGGATAGCATATTGGCCAGCAGGGCAACCGGTACAAGGATCACGATAAAAGAGATCAGCATCAGCAATAGGGCGGTCCAGTTCTTCTTCCATTTCTTTTTTTCCGTGAGATAGAACATCCATTTATCCATCAGGATGAAGAGGGTCATTGCTCCGAGAAAGGCAGGTAAAAAACTGTACAGCTGGAAAAACAGGAGAATGCCTATCAGCAGGATGACTATGATGAAAAAAAACTGGCGCAGCCTGTTTTGATCAATTGTCTTTCTTTCCAACTCTTTAATTTGAAAACGAAATTAGGTAAAACCGCAGCGACGCAGAGACTGCAGGCCGCCTCCCTGCCAGAAGACTTTTCTTCCACCAGTAAAATTAAACAGCGTTCGCCGCGTCGCCGCGGTTAAAACCTCAAACCTTCACCTCCTTCCACTTTCCCTTCTTAAAATAATAAAACGCCGCCACGGCGATAAATGTCTCAGCCACAGGGATGGCAATAAAAGCCCCGACTGGTCCCATTTTCAACTCCTTCGCCAGTATCCAGGCGAAGGGGATCTGGAAGAGCCAGAAGCCTGCAAGGTTTATCCAGGTCGGTGTTTTTGTATCACCGGCGCCATTCAAAGCCTGGATCATTACCATCCCGATCCCGTAAAAGATGAACCCGGTTCCGATGATCCTCATTGAAAGTACGCCGTACTTGTGCACCTCCGGTTCCGTGGTAAATATGCTGATGATGGCGTTAGGGAAGAGGAGGAACAATGCCATCACAAGAGACATAAAAATGGCATTGTATTTTGTTGTAAGCAAAACGCTTTTCTCCGCGCGCAGGATCTCTTTGGCCCCCAGGTTCTGGCCCACGAGGGTAGCGGCTGCATTGCTCAACCCCCAGGCAGGAAGGATGAAGAAAACCAGGTTGCGAATGGCGATCTGGTAACCGGCCGAAGCATTGGTTCCTCCCGAGGTGGCGACCATCCAGGCCAGCACGATCCAGGAACCTGAAGCGATCACGAATTGCAGCGTGGCGGGAGAAGCCACCTTTACGAGGGTTTTTATCACAGGCGCATCCCAGTAAAAATGAGAACGCTTCACTTTCAGCAGGCCTTTCCCATAAAATAAATGATAACATTGGTAGATCACGCCCACCCCGCGACCGATGGTAGTGGCAATGGCTGCTCCTTTCAAACCAAGCGCGGGGAAGGGACCGTACCCGTATATCAATAATGGACAAAGAACAATGTTCAGGATACTGGCTATCCAGAGGCTTTTCATTGCCATTGCCGCGTTCCCGGCCCCACGGAATATGCCATTGATGAGGAAGAGCATAATGATC
>CAMLEM010000234.1 GCA_946479005.1 uncultured Chitinophagaceae bacterium
TTCTATTGAATTTCTTCGTCTGCGATCTTCAACGCCTCGCTAATCATCCCCAATCCTTCATCGATCTGATCTTTTGTAATGATCAGCGGCGGCGCGATGAACACATAACTCCAGCGGACAAAAGTGTACATCCCCAGGGCCTTGAGTTTTGCAGCTACCTTGTTCATCACGCCCATTTCATCGGGCTTTGCATTGAATGGCGCCATCGGCTCTTTGAGTTTCCGGTTTTTTACAAGTTCGAGACAGCCCAATAAACCGGTATTTCTCCAATCGCCGATGCAGGGATGTTTTTCCATCATTTCCTTTACCCGCTGGTTCAAATATTTTTCCATCGCGCGACAATTCTTAAGAATCTCATCGTCCTCATAGATCTTCAGGGTTTCCAGGGCAGCGGCGCAACTTACGGGATGAGCGGAATAGGTGAGGCCCAGGGGAAGCACCGCATCGTCAAACTTATGAGCGATACGGTCGGTCACCATCAGGCAGCCAAATGGAAGGTACCCGGAGGTCAGTCCCTTTGCCATCGCGATCATATCCGGCACGATTCCGTGATTCTGGAAACCAAACCATTGACCGGTCCTTCCGAAACCACTCATCACCTCATCGATGATCAGCAGGATCCCATTTTTATCACAGATCTCCCGAACCGCCTTAAGATATCCCACCGGGTATTTCAAGCAACCTGAAGAGCCGGATTCACCTTCCAATAGGATAGCAGCGATGTTATGGGGGCCTTCAAAGGCGACCACCCGTTCCAGGGAAGCCACCGATTCCTTTAACAGGTTTTCCTCTCCATATTCCCAGCGATAGAGATAGGGAATGTCAAAATGAATGAAATTGGGAGCCTGTTGCACATCCACAGGGATTCTCCGGGGATCTCCGCTTGCGCTGATCGCCCCGTAAGAAGAACCGTGATAGGATTGATACCTCGTAAGGATCTTGTGGCGACCCGTGTATAATCTTGCGAGCTTTATTCCATTTTCAATCGAAGTGGCGCCACAAAGAGTGAAGAAAGCTTTGTTGAGATCACCGGGGCAAAGGTCCGCCAGTTTCTTTCCCAGATCCCCCCGTGCTTTGGTCACACAACTCGGCGTAACATAACTGATCTCCTGCATCTGGCGGGTGACAGCTTCCGTAACCCGCTGGTTACCGTGACCGATATTCACATTCATCAGCCCGGAAGAAAAATCGATGATCCGGTTTCCCTCATAATCGAATAGGTAAACGCCTTCGCCGCGCTGAACTGCAATGGGGGAGATGCCTCTTTGTTTGCTCCAGGAAAACAGGGTATGGTCAAGGTTGTCGCTGATGATGGATGCGGTTTGACTCAATGTTTCGTTTTCTTTCTGTTCTCTCATTGTGATTTTGTTTTAACTCATCCAGTTTACACCCGCTTCGGGGTTCCACTTGGTTGTACTTTTTTTCAATTTTGTCCAGAACTCAATGGAGCTCTTTCCCGTAATGTCGCCCACGCCAAATTTGCTTTCATTCCATCCCCCAAACGAAAAAGGTTCCCTGGGCACCGGTACTCCCACGTTCACCCCGATCATTCCTGCATTGGCGTGATCGATGATATAACGGGCAACGCCGCCGTTCTGGGTGAATACTGAGGCGGCATTCCCGTAAGGATTCGCGTTCTCGATCTCGAGCGCCTCGTCCACGGTATTCGTTCTCATTATGCTGATCACGGGGCCGAAGATCTCTTCCCGGGCCACCGACATATCTGGTTTTACATAGTCGATCACCGTGGGACCCACATAGGTCCCATTTTCCTTTCCCTTTACGGTGGCGTTCCTGCCATCTACCAATACTTTTGCTCCCTGTTTTTCGGCTTCAGTAATATACTTTTCGATACGCTCCTTGGCCTCTTTGCTGATCACCGCTCCAAGGTTCTCTCCCGGAACGATCTTTTTTGCTTCCGCTACGATCTTCTGGATGATGTGATCCACATCTCCCACAGCCACCATCGCACTGGCTGCCATACAGCGCTGGCCAGCGCAGCCACTCATACTGGCGGCGACATTCTGAGCGGTCATCTCAGGTTTCGCATCCGGCAATACCATTAAATGATTCTTCGCGCCACCCAGGGCCAATGCTCTTTTATAATTCATTGTCGCACGCTGGTAAACGATCTTCGCTACCCGGGTGGAACCTACAAATGAAACGGCTTCAATCGAAGGATGATCACATATCGCTTCGACGATCTCAACATCCCCGTTCACAATATTGAAAACGCCATCAGGCAAGCCAGCTTCCTGCAATAGCTCTGCGAGCCGCTTGCTGCACAGCGGTACTTTTTCCGAGGGTTTAAGGATCATACAGTTTCCCAATGCAATCGCATTAGGAATGGTCCAGTTTGGGACCATCGCGGGGAAATTGAATGGGACGATCGATGCAACAATGCCCAGGGGAACGTGTTCCGTACGGCATTCCACGCCCCGGCTGACCTCAAGAACTTCCCCGGTAACTAGTTGAGGCAGGGAAGTGGCAAACTCAGTCAGCTCAATGCATTTTTCTATTTCAGCAACAGATTCGCTGTAGGTTTTTCCGTTTTCTTCACTGCAAAGATTTGCGAGCTCTTCGAGATTTTTTTCCAACAGGGTTTTGTACCGGAAAAAAACCTGTACCCTTTCTTTTATAGGTGTACGGCTCCACGCCGGAAAGACCTTCCTTGCGGCCTGAACGGCAGCCTCCAGGTCATTCCGGTTCGACATCGGTACAGTTGAGAGCTGCGTACCATCACAGGGAGACACAATGTCCAGGGTTTTTTTCCCGGCACTGTCAACGAACTGGCCGCCAATGAAATTTTTTGTAGGAGGATATTTCATATTTGAGAATGAGTTAGACGGGAAGGTTCCGGTTAAAGTTAAATATACTTAATTTACCGGCTAAATGCGTCAGTCTCAATGACCCAGGAAAGACGGGAAAAATTATTGGCGGTCCTTAAAAAACGCCAGGCAGACCTCACCGTGGTACTCGAGAACGTCTTCGATCCCCATAATATTTCAGCGGTGATGCGTACCTGCGACGCTGTTGGAGTGCAGGAGGTGAACATTCTCAATACGAAGATCCCGCGCCATAAAAAATGGGGCGCTAAAAGCTCCTCCAGCGCGGCAAAATGGCTCAGCATTTACCAGTACGATAATGCGGAGGAATGTTTTTCATCCCTGAGAAAGCGCTATTCAACCATTTTAACCACTCATCTCAGTTCGGATGCCTTAAGTTTATATGAGATCGATTTCACCCGCAGCGTGGCGCTGATTTTTGGGAATGAGCACAGCGGGGTGAGCGAGGAGATCCGGGCACTGGCCGATGGCAATTTTGTGATCCCGCAGGCGGGGATCATCCGGTCGTTGAACATCAGCGTGGCCTGCGCGGTGACCCTTTACGAAGCTTACCGCCAGAAATCAGCAGCAGGGCATTACAACCGGGAGGATATCCAGGGCGTCTATAAACAGGATATTTTTAAAAAATGGGAGTTATGAAGAAGTTTGCTTTTATGATCCTGGCCTTCATTTTGTCCCTGGACTCCTATTCGCAGGTTGAGAAAGTGAAGATCACCGACCTGGAAAAGATCCTCGCGGAATCCAAAGGACCGCTGATCATTAATTTCTGGGCTACCTGGTGCAAACCGTGCGTGGAAGAGATCCCTTATTTCCTGGAGGAACTGAAGGATAACGAAAAGGATGGGCTGCGGTTGATACTGGTAAGTCTCGATGGCGAGGAGTTTTTCCCGGATGCACTTAATAAATTCGTCATAAAACGCAAGTACGAAAAAGCCGAACTTCTTTGGCTGGATGAGACGAACGCGGATTATTTCTGTCCCAAAGTAGATCCTAAATGGTCTGGCGCCATCCCTGCGACCTTATTTTTGAACAATAGTAAAGGGTATCGGAAGTTTGTGGAGGAACAGGTGGAGCATAAATCCTTGAAGGAAGAGATAAAAAAGCTTACCGAATGAACATAAAAAAAGACGCCGGGGGGC
>CAMLEM010000235.1 GCA_946479005.1 uncultured Chitinophagaceae bacterium
ATTTTCCATAAAGCCCGGGTACAATGAATGTAATCACAAACGATAATCTCCGCGCTACCATTGCACTTGCCTCTCTCGAGCAGGTGCTGGATCCCGAGATCGGGCTGAACGTGGTGGACCTTGGGCTGATTTACCAGCTGGATTTCGACCTGGCGGGCGGGAAGCTGTATGTGACAATGACACTCACCACCCAATTCTGCCCGATGGGAGAAGCGATCACTTCGGCGGTGAAAAGGGTATTACAGAATAGTTTCCCTGAACTCGAACCCATTCTTGAACTCAGTTTTGATCCGCCCTGGACCCACGAAAGGATCTCTGAAAGCGGAAAAGCATTTTTAAATATTTAATATGTTGAGTCATACCTGTAAAACGGCCATCAAAGCAGTGATCTATCTCGGGTCCAAAAAAAAGGAAGAAAAAGCGGGTATCCGGGAGGTGGCACAATACATAGAGGCCAGTGAACACACAGTAGGTAAGATCCTGCAGCTCCTGGCGAAAGAGAATATCATTTGCAGTGTGAAAGGCCCTAACGGTGGATTCTTCATCTCTGAAAAACAAAAGAACCAACCCATTCTCATGGTGGTGGAGGCCATTGACGGGCCTGACCTGTTCAGGCAATGCGGCCTGGGGCTATCAAAATGTTCAGCCACCCATCCCTGTCCCATTCACGACCAGTACAAAACGGTTCGTGACGGGTTTGAAAAGCTCTGCCGGGAAAACCGTGTAGCAGATCTCTGCGCACCCGTCAACTCCGGATATGCTTACCTGATCGGGTAAGGCAGGCATACCACATACCGGGTATTTGACAATGGCTGACCGCAAAATCCTACACATCAGAAAACTTCTCATTACCTTCACGGCAATGCTACTTACCTACCTTGATGATGAGAAGATCGATGCCTCGGACGATATGATAAGTATGTACGACAGGGAAATGACCGTTTTGAAATGGAATCCCGCCTGTGAAAGAATTTGGGGGATACCTGCAAGTATAGCTATCTCAAAAAAACTGGAAGATCTTTTCCGCGACATTGACATAAAAAACGATTACAGGTACGATTGCCTGGTACAGGCCGCCACCCAGGGAAAATCATTTTATTTTCCGGATCTTCCCTATCGTTACCGCAACGGAAATTATTACCAGGCCATTGTTCCCGTGAAAACTGCCCCTGACAGAGTTATCGGTGTTTTGAATATTGTGAGAGACAGTACCCAGGTGACCACAAGGATCACGAAGCGCGATCTCCTCGTGTCCGTCATTAAGACCGCACCGGAAAATGTTGCACACCTTTTTAAGTAAGCCGCGGTTCATTCATAAAGCGCATCCACCAATAATTCATTCTCGAAAAAGAACTGCTCTTCCCCGAAAGCGGGTGTAAGCTCATCCAGCCAGCAGGCATTTTCATCATATTCGGCGAAGAAGGGCCTGGCTACCCAGTCAGGGTTCCTTCCCTGGAGAAATCTCATTGTAATGAGTTTTCTCCCGGCCACTTCGGTTACTCCGAGCACCTGCACCTTTCCGGGCGTAGCACTCATACTGGGTCCTCTTACCGTACGGCAAACCCCGCTGACCTGCTGGTAAGCCTTGCGGAAAATATCCCAGGCCTCCACCAGGGGCACCTTGAAATAATGCTGCGCCCCGGTATCACGCGCAATGAACATATAGTAAGGAATGCAGTTGAGATTCACTTGTTCCCTCCACATTTCCGCCCACACAGCAGGGTCGGCGTTGATATTGCGCATCACAGGCGACTGCGTCCGGATCTGCGCACCGGTGGAAAGGATCCTGCGAATGGCCTTCATGACGGACGGCGTGGAAAGTTCCGCGGGATGATTGAAATGCGCCATTATGGAAAGATTCTTTCCCGACCTCACGATCTTCTCGAAGGTTCTCAGCGTGGCATCCGCATCATCATCTGTAAGGAATTTGTAAGGCCAGTAACCCAGGGCCTTGGTGCCGATCCGGATCGTTTGAAGATTCGGAATATCCTCATCGATCAGGGCATCCACATAAGATGCGAAGATCTTATTCTTCATTATCATCGGGTCGCCGCCCGTGAACAACAGGTCGGTCACTTCCTCGTGTGATTTCAGATAACGTGTCAGTAGCTCCGTTTCTTTCATTGCGAATTTCCATTCGTCCATCCCTACGAACTGCGGCCACCTGAAACAGAAACTGCAATACGCGTGACAGGTCTGCCCCTGGCTGGGAAAGAACAATACGGTTTCCCTGTATTTATGTTGCATCCCCGTCAGGCGCTGCCCTTCGATCATCGGCACATTGTGTTCGAGCTGTCCTGCAGGATGGGGATTCAACTCCGCCCGGATCTCGTTCGCAGCCAGCTTTATCTCTTCACGGGAAGCGCCCCTGCGAACCAGTCTTTTCATCCGCAGGTAGTGCGACCGAAGCAGCATTTCCTTTTTTGGAAAAGTGAGCGTAAAGATGGGATCGTTCGCCAGGTTATCCCAATCGATCAGCTCATCGGTAACATAATTGTTCGCCTTGAAGGGCAAGATGTGGCTGACGATCTCTATATCTTCGATCTGTTCCGCACTAAGCTTATGGATCTGCGGAAGCTGGCGGAAATTATGCTGGGCAAAGGCGCGATAGGTATTTGTGGTGATCGTTCGGGTCATAGGTGGTTGTTTTGTATTCGAGTAAAGTCGAAATACAAAATTATTTCAGCCTATGCCCCCGGCCCATTAAAATCGTTTAACGAAATTAAAATCAGGCCTTATGGGATTAAAAAAAGGCCCTATGAGATAAAAAGCGAATTAAAATTGATGAAACTCTGATTTCTTAGTTGGCCACAATGATGATACAGGGGGGCCTGGGCCTTACGAGGGAAATATTATCAGGAAGGTCAAGATCCACGGGGCCACTGGTGATGGGTATCCCGGCCTGGGGAACGCCGAGTGTCATCTTATGATGCTCGCGCATCAATGCACTGACGTTGCTTGGAATATCAGCTACCGTATTGTAATAATAAAGCGCGATATCAATGCGGTTGGTAACGTTGTTGCTCGGATCATTGCTCGTATAGATCACCGATACTTCTTCCCATTCACCATTTTCTACGGGAATGTCGAACATCCCTTTCCGGATGCATTCATTGATATTGATCTTTCCCGTGGCAGGGTCTATGGCCAAGCGGCTGTCGGGTGTGATGCCATAGGTGCCGGTGGGAAGTGCATTTCCCAGTTTTGCATTATACACCGGTGAAATGATGCTGTCGTTTTGGGAGAGGTAATAGATCTGGTCGAGATAATTGATACCGGCTAACACGACATAGGTTGAATCTTTTACCGAACCATCCGTGGATGTAAAATTGATCTTATACCGGAGCCCTGTCTGGCTTTCCAGTCCCTGGCCCATCCATTTTACAGTGATCTTTCCGGTGTTGGGATCTATCAGCAGGTTACCCGGGAAAGCGGTATAAGTGCCTGCCCTGGGGTTCACCGGGGATACATCATAGGAGGCCGCCTTCAAATAGAATATGGAATCGGCATAGATCCTGCCTACTGTGCCACCTCCACCGGGAGGCAGGGGGTCCTTACCCTTTTTGCAGGAGCTGGCAAAAACCACGAGGAAGAGACTGGTAAACAATAAACCTGGTATTCTCATAAAAGGCCAAATGGAATGAATAGGTAACCGCCGAATGCGCTTTTGTAACCTTGCAAATTAACACCTGCCGGGATGAATTTGGTATGACCCCGGTCAAGAATCAGGGATTTAACAATTCGGCTAATTTTACAGTCATTGCAAAACGATGAATTCCATTCCCGACCTTGCAGACCCCTCCAATTTTCTGCTGGCCTTCGCTATCCTTTTCCTGATCGTTTCCGCCCGGTTTTTCGTGGTGGCGGGATTGTTTCATCTCATTTTTTACCGGTGGCAAGAAGAGAAATGGAGACCCTTTAAG
>CAMLEM010000236.1 GCA_946479005.1 uncultured Chitinophagaceae bacterium
TGCGCCCCCTCTATGTTTCCTCTGTGGCTCTCCGTGTCGCTGATTTTTTTTGCTACACAGAGTTTCACAGGGAATTTCAACTCAATTAATTGGCTACAATAAACTAACATTATTATAATTTGAAATTACCTCTCCTCCTCTTTTTCCTTTTCCTGCTTTCGTGTAATTCCAACAAATCTCCCGGCGAAGAACCTGGTCTGACAAATGTTATTCCCGGAACCCTGGAGGATACATTGATCCACTTGCAGGAGCTGGCTGACAAGGCCGAGATCGAAAAAGATACCATCGCCCTTGATACACTCCTTTCTCCAGAGTTTCGCGTCACCCGCCTCGATGGCAAGACCTGGACCCGCGCCGAACTTTATGAAGACATCCGGTCAACCAGCAGCGATTATTACTATTCCCCTATTTACGACAGCGTAAAACTGGCCACTGCAAAAGACACTGCGTTTATGAACTACAAGATCTCCTTTATCAACCGTGGCGCCAATGCGGTTGACACGATGAAGTATGATATGAATACGATCTGGCTGCGGAAGAACGCGGGCTGGATGTTATTAAGGATGAGTATTGGGAAATGAATCGACTCCTCCGTGGGTTTATGACGGTGACTTCGACTCCGCTCAGTCACCCTTTAACCCCAATCCATTTTCAGCTGCCACATCCTGCGCGATCCCGTATCCCGCATCTGCGTGCCTGATCACACCCAGGCCCGGATCATTGCGAAGTACACGTGCCAGCCGAGCTTCAGCATCTGCAGAGCCATCGGCCACGATCACCATTCCGGCGTGAATGGAATATCCCATTCCCACTCCCCCACCGTGGTGAAGAGAAACCCAGGAAGCGCCGCCTGCTGTATTCATTAAAGCATTTAAGATGGGCCAGTCGGCCACGGCGTCAGAGCCGTCAAGCATTCCTTCCGTTTCGCGGTTGGGAGACGCCACTGAACCGGTGTCGAGATGATCCCGACCGATCACGATGGGCGCTTTTACTTTTCCGGTGCGGACGAGTTCATTGAAAGCCAGTCCCGCCTTTTCCCTTTCACCCTGTCCCAGCCAGCAGATCCTGGCGGGAAGTCCCTGGAAGGCAATCTTTTCTTTGGCGAGGCGGAGCCATCGCTGCAGACCCGCGTTTTTGGGGAACATATTCGCTATCACCTCATCGGTGACGGCAATATCCGCGGGATCGCCACTGAGAGCCGCCCAGCGGAAGGGTCCTTTTCCTTCACAGAAAAGCGGGCGGATATATGCGGGAACGAAACCGGGAAAATCAAAAGCATTCTCCAACCCTGCCTCCTGTGCCCTGGCTCTAAGATTATTTCCATAATCAAATGTGATGGCGCCGCGGCTTTGCAGCTCAAGCATACATTCCACGTGGCGTTTCATACTGGCGTAGGCAAGCTCAAGGTATTGTTTTGGGTCCTGTTCCCGCAAAACGGCTGCCTGCGTGGTGGTGATGGTATGGGGCACGTAGCCGATGAGGGGATCGTGCGCCGAGGTTTGATCGGTGAGGGTATCGGGGATGATATTTCTTTCGATCAGTCTTTCCAGCAAACAAACAGCGTTTGTGAGAACGGCGATGGAAATGGCCTCTCCTTTTGATTTCGCTTCCAGCGCCCGGTCGATCGCCTCATCCGTATTTTCAAACCAGAGATCACAATATTTGGTTTCAATGCGTTTTTCAATTCTCCATCTTTCCACCTCGGCAATAAGAGCTACTCCTTCATTCATCGTGATCGCAAGCGGTTGTGCTCCTCCCATTCCCCCAAGACCCGCGGTAACGTTTAAAGTCCCCCTAAGCGAAGGGGTGAATTCCGGATTCCGGATTCCGGATTCCGGATTCTTCCGAAGCGTATTTGCGACTGCTGAGTAAGTCTCATACGTTCCCTGTACGATTCCCTGGCTGCCGATATAGATCCAGGAGCCCGCGGTCATCTGTCCATACATCATCAAACCTTTTTTCTCCAGCTCTTCAAAATGTTCCCAGTTCGCCCATTTCGGTACGAGTTGTGAATTGCTGAGGAGTACCCGTGGGGCATCCTTATGTGTTTTCATAATGCCCACGGGTTTACCCGACTGGATAAGGAGGGTTTCATCATTCTCCAGCATCTTTAATGCCTTAATGATATTGTCCAGGGCCTCGAAATTCCGGGCTGCTTTTCCGCGGCCGCCATAAACGATCAGTTCTTCCGGCTTTTCGGCCACGGCAGGATCGAGATTATTCAGCAACATCCGGAGCGCCGCTTCCTGGATCCAGCCTTTGCAGGAAATTTGAGTCCCTGTGGGTGTTTTGTACTTGGTGGGGTCGTATTTCAATGCAGGGGTTTCTAACATAATCGAAGGGCTGCGGTTTAACCACAAATTTAATTATCTTGACCCGTATGAGCATTCACATTTCAGCAAAGCCAGGCGAGATCGCGCCGGTGGTTTTAATGCCGGGGGATCCGCTGCGGGCGAAATTTATGGCGGAAAATTATTTATCGGGCGTGAACCAGGTGAACCAGACGAGGAATATGCTGATGTTCACGGGAACTTATAAGGGAACACCGGTAAGTATTTGCGCCAGCGGGATGGGATGCCCTTCCATCGGGATCTACTCGTATGAATTATTCAATGAATACGACGTGGAGTGCATTGTGCGCGTGGGTACCTGCGGGGCTTATAAAGCGGAGATCAATGTATTCGACCTGGTGAATACGACGGAAGCCTATAGCGAATCCACCTACGCGAAGTTCGCATTTGGTTATGAAGAGAACCATATGAAGGCCCAGGGTGCGATGCAGGAAAAGATCGCGAAAACCGCAGTTAAATTAAATCTCACAGTAACGAATGCGCCGATCCATTCAGCGGACGCTTTTTACCGTTCGTTGCCGGGACTTCCGATGATCGTCAGGGAATATGATCTGCCGGTGGTGGAAATGGAATCTTTCTCCCTGTTCGCGAATGCCAGGCACCTGAAGAAATCAGCAGCCTGCTTATTGACTGTTTCTGATAATATCATCACCAAACAGGTGATTACCGCCGATGAAAGGGAGAGATCGCTGGATAAGATGTCAAAGCTTGCTTTGGAGAGTTGTTTGTAGATTAACCAAACTCTTCATACCCCTCATACATTTCCACTCCCCTGCTCCTGGCGAATTCCTCCACCAGCCAAACGAACGACTGGTCCTTGATCATTTCGGCCACTTTTTCAATATCGTTGGCGAAAATCCTGTCTTCTTCAGCGAAGGAAACAAATTGCCTCACGTGACCGTGCGCGAATTCCAGGATATCACTGCTACGCAAGGGCCGGCGGAATTCAATGGCCTGGCAGGCGCTGAGCAATTCAATCGCCAGGATGTATTCCAGGTTGTCGAGCACCCTGGCCAATTTTCTTCCGCTTATGCTCCCCATACTCACGTGATCTTCCTGTCCGAGTGAAGTGGGGATGCTGTCGGCACTGGCAGGGAAGCAAAGTGTTTTGTTTTCGGTAACGAGCGCGGCCGTGGTGTATTGAGGGATCATAAAGCCGCTGTTCAAACCCACGTTCTTCATCAGCAGCATCGGCAATCCCCATTTTCCCTCCAGCAACAAATAACACCTACGATCGGAGATATTTCCGAGTTCCGCCGCGGCAAAGCAGGCATAATCGAGGGGAAGGGCCAATGGCTGTCCGTGGAAATTTCCTCCACTTATCGTATCGTTCGCATCGAAAATGATGGGGTTATCCGTCACCGAATTCATTTCTATGGTGGCAAGCTCTTTCAGATGCAGCCAGGCATTTCTGCTGGCCCCGTGAACCTGGGGCATACACCTCAGCGAATACGGATCCTGCACCCTCCCGCAATCCACGTGTGATCTCATTATCTCCGAATTGTCCAGCAACATTCTGAGTCGCTGTGCCACGAGTCT
>CAMLEM010000237.1 GCA_946479005.1 uncultured Chitinophagaceae bacterium
AATATTAACTTCATCATTTATTTGTTATTTGTATCACCTTTGCAATACCAATGGATAATCCACAGCAAATGGAGGCTAAAACATTATGGATCAATCACAGGATAATAGATTTCTGGAAAAGGCCATCGCCCTTTCCCGTGAGGGTATGAAGGGGGGTAAAGGCGGACCCTTCGGTTGCGTGGTAGTAAAAGAGGGGAAGATCATTGCGGAAGGAAGCAACGAGGTCACTTCATCGAACGATCCCACGGCCCACGCCGAGGTGGTAGCCATCCGGAATGCCTGCAGGGCATTGAACACTTACCAGTTAACGGGCTGCGTGATCTATACCAGCTGTGAACCCTGCCCGATGTGCCTCGGCGCCATTTACTGGGCCCGCCCCGACCGCGTGATCTATGCCAATACACGGGAAGAAGCCGCCCTGATCGAATTCGATGATGAATTCATTTACCAGGAGATCAACCGGGAACTGGCGGAAAGAAGCATTCCTTTTGTTCACCAGCCCCACCCGGAGGCGAAAAAAGTGTTCGAGGAGTGGAAGAACTGGGAGGGGAAGAAGCGGTATTAATGAATAACGAATAATGAATAACGAATAACGAATAACGAGTGGTTTCCTACATTATTCATTATTCGTTATTCATTCTTCGTTATTCATTAATCACTGTTTGTTCATCCTGTAGATTACTATGTACACCATTACCAGGAGTATGATCAGTATCAGGATGGAAATATATAACCAGGGCTGATCCTTGATCCGCATTTTTTCCCGCTGTTTCTTTTTCTTTTCGGTTTTCTTCCGGAGTTCCCGGTTGAGCATTTCCACGATATATGGGATCTGCTCCTTGTCACGGATCTCCTGCAGGCCTTCCAGCGCGTCGTCGGTGAACTCACTTTCCATCAACTTCTTTTCCACTTCGTGCTTTTTGGATTCAGAAAGCTTACCCTGCAGGTAGAGCAGGAGGGTTTCCTGGTCCACCTCCGTGGAGAGGGAGGATAATATGTCTTTCAGATTTCCCTGCATTATCTCTTTTCCATTTTTTTCTCGATGAGGATGCGGAGGTTTCTTTTTCCATTCTGGATATAACTCTTCACCTGGAGCAGGCTGAAGCCGGTCAGCTCACTGACCTCCTGGTAGCTTTTCTTCTCAAGGTAGAATAAAGTTACGCAGCGGCGCTGCTCATCGTTCAGTTCTCCCAGTGATTCCTCCATCAGGGAGAGGGTGTGGTCATCCTGCACTAATTTCTGCAAATCCCCTTCATCGTGGGGTGTGGCGGACATCCTGTCTGTCAGTTCAGCGGTACTCTTGCCCTGTTTCTCACGGATTCTCATCAGGCAATGATTTTTTGCCACCATATAAAGCCAGGACTTGAAATATTCAACCCGGTATTTCTGTAATTCCTGGATTACCTTTAAAAAGACCTGCTGCACGCAATCCCGGGCTTCCTCTTCATTCTTCAGGTATTTCATACAAACACCCAGCAGTAGCAGGGTGTATCGCTGCAAAAGAATTCCCAGCCATTGATTGTCGTGGTCCTTATAAAAACGTTCCAGCAGGTCCTGGTCAGGAATATGGGCGAATTTATCTTCCTTCACGAAACGGAAATTAGTTTTATTTTTTGAAGATAAAGACTAACCTTGCCCCTATGGAATACGCGGTGATCAGTTCTCCAGCAGCGCCAGTTCGAAGAAAACCCCGCCACGCCAGCGAGATGGTGAACCAGCTGCTCTTTGGTGAACGGGTGGAGCTGCTGAAAAAAAAGAATGACCTCTGGGTAAAGGTGCGCAGCCTGCACGATAATTATGTGGGATGGGTGACCACCACGCTGCTGGACGGCAGGGTGGGAGCAGCAGCTCCGGAGAATCCGGCTTTTTCTGCAGACCTGTTTGGGAGGCACCGCGCAGGAAACCGGGAGATGATCGTTCCCTATGGCTCCATTTTGAATGCATTCGGCGAGCAGGATGATTATTACGAGGGGCTCACATTCAACCGGGGGGAAGTGGAAAGATCTCCTGCCTTCTTGAAGGAGCAGGCGCTTCGATGGCTGAATGTACCCTACCTGTGGGGCGGAAGAACACCGATGGGAGTGGATTGCAGCGGGTTCGTGCAGGTGTTATTCCGAATGATCGGCATTGATCTTCCCCGCGATGCCTGGCAACAGGCGCAGGCAGGGCAGGTGATCAAAAAATTCCGCAACGCAAGGCCCGGTGACCTGCTGTTCTTCGATGCAAAGGAAGATATTGTTCACGTGGGCATTCTCATTGAACCGGGTGTAATGATCCATTCCTCGGGAAAGGTGCGGTTGGATGCAGTGGACAAAAGAGGGATCGTGAACCCGGAGATAAAATCACGGAAGCTGAATTTGCAGCTGGTCACAAGAGTTTTTTAAACCGGGAAATTTATCCAAAGAGGCCTCTTATAAAACGCAGGATCGCCGCGTCCCATCCCACCATTTTGAACGCGGTATAAAAAAGTATCACAGCGAATATTTTTTTCAGCGTGTCGGCATTGACCACCAGCGCGATCTTGCTTCCGAAATAACCTCCGACGAGGAAACCCACCGCGATCAGTCCCACCACTCTCAGGTCGATGGGCGTCCCGAGCTTTTGGCATTGATGATAGTAATAGATCGAGGCGATGATCACCACAGGCAGCGTCAATACAGCCAGGGATGTTCCCTGCGCCTGGTGTTGCGAATAGGAAAGAAAGAACACCAGGGCCGGTACCATCACAATGCCGCCGCCGACTCCCACGAGTCCGCTCAGTACGCCTGCACCCAGCCCGATCAGCAGGGCAATGATCACCAGTTGTGTTTCCATATTTCGAGATTGATTGAGATTCATTTTATCGGGGAAAATTCTTTTGATAGTTGCGGATGGCTTCTTCAATGATCAGGCAGGCGGTTGCCGCGTCCTGGAAATGGTCGATCACCACTTTTTTGCTTTCAAGCACTTTATATTGCTCAAAGAAATTGCGCAACTCCAGGAGGAAATGTTGGGGGAGATCATCCATTTTAAGATAGTGATTCACCGAAGGGTCTTTGGCAGCTACGGCGATGATCTTGTCGTCCTTCGTGCCCGAATCGATCATTTGCATATTACCGATCACCTTGGCTTCCACCAGGCATAGCGGCTGAATGGGCTGGGAACACAATACCAGGATGTCAAGCGGATCTCCATCCTCACCCAGGGTTTGGGGAATGAAACCATAGTTCACCGGGTAATGGAAGGAAGAATAGATCACCCGGTCGAGGCGCAACAAACCGGTGACCTTGTCCACTTCATATTTGGAACGGGAACCCTGGGGAATCTCGATCAATGCGTTGACGGTCTCCGGCGCCATCGTTCCGGTTTCTGCTCCGTGCCAGGGGTGTTTTACATTTTGCATATGGGCCAGGCTGCCTGCACAATTTAGTTCGTTCCGGTAAGACTGTCTGTAACGGGCTTTCGGACCGAGGTATCAAAATCGTGCAGGTAGAGATATTTAAGATCCACCAGCCACTCCCCGCCAACGCGCATCACTTTAAGGGTGTCGGGATCATTCTTAAATGTATTGGCATAGATGACCACCGCGGTGGAGTCGTTGATGTTCTTTTTTTCAAGGATGCGAATGCTGGCGGTGCGATAGCCGTCCTTCGTTGCCTGGTCGAGGTTGCTGAATGACCTCTCCACCACGTCCATATAATTCAGGTTGACGGAGTCCCGGATCATAAACCGCCGGGCATCATTGAATTTTCCATCCAGGGCGGAACGAATGAAGTTCCTGGCCGCATCAATGTTATTTTCAGAGCTGGTGATCTCCTCCCGTTCCGAATCCTTACAGGAAAACAGCAGCACTGCAGCCGCCAGTAAAAAAGAGATTCTCATATTGCAAAGAAAGGCATTCTTTCCT
>CAMLEM010000238.1 GCA_946479005.1 uncultured Chitinophagaceae bacterium
CGGAACTGGCCCTGCAGGTTCACCCTGGCGACATCACTGTAGAGGTCCATTACCTGCATTGAATCATTTCTGTCGGCTACAAACCTTACGGTATCAAGTGGAAGTCGCTGAGAAGCGGAAACCAGGAGGGCATTGGTGATGAGTACATCCGCTTCAAGGGTTTCATTGTTGATCACAGGCACATTGGCTTCTATCTTCCCTCTCATCACTACCCGATCTTTGGCAAGCCCCAGAGCATCCAGCTTCACGCTGTCGACAAATCCGTCAAAACGGAAACCTCCTCCTCCAAGGTCGGCCACCAGTTCTCCATTGAGATCAAGATTTGGATCATCCACATCGGCATCCACTCTTAACGACGAGACGAGCAGGCTTCCGTCCAATGCGATATTGGAATAGGCGTATCCATTGTACCCCAAACTGTGAATACGTCCTTTAAAATCCGAATCAAAATTTCCCGCGCTTAATCCTTTGCCTTTTACAACCAGGTCTGCGGATAACCTTCCCAGTTGAGGGTTCATCAGGATGGATCCAAGATCCAGGTCATTTGTCTGCACATTAGCGGAATAACTGGCATTGGCCGCATTACCCAGATTGTTCAATGAACCGTCCACGGCGAGGTTTCCTGCAGAACTTGCGATCTGCAGGTCAACATTCAAACCCTGCGAACCTCCTTTGACTACGCCGGTGATGTCGAAACTTTCGGGCAGGCGCAGGTTCGCATTATTCAGTTTTGAGCCGGTGAACAGGGCGACGTCTGATTGCGTGCTGTGAAACTGATGAATGTTCAAAGAACCTCCGGTTTGACCGGCATTGCCTATGGCGAGGGTGCCATCCACATTCAGTCGCGTATCCGCCAGCCCATCGAACTGGAATTCTTCCATTCGGAATGAGTTGAGAGTTCCTGCGCCCAGGAGGTTCAGGTACCAGGTGTCAGAAGGATTGGAAAAAGCGCGATGCCTTGCCAACGAGGGCGCAAAGGTTAGAATGTCGCTCACTTTCACATAGCTCCTGGAGATGTCAACATCCATTCTTGTGGCTGGAAAATTTCTTCCCAGTTGTTCCAGCGATGCAAAATCAAGACGGGCATATCTTTTCAGTTCCGTGCCCGGTGTTTTTAAATAAAGATCTTCAAGGAAAATGGTTTGGTTTGAATAAAGCGCATTGGCTCTCAGGTCCTGCAAATGAAACCCGCTTTTCTCCCTGAATGAGCCACTCAATATTTCACCCCCGATGGAATCGGGTCCCATTTTAAAGTCGCGGACCTGTAAATTAAAATCCTTACTCTCCAGGTGGGCATAGTCCATCCCAAGCCTCTGTGTCCCTTCGTTATCATTATCGAATTTCAAGTGATTGTTTCGCAGGTCGATCTCTTTCACCCGGATGGTCCATCCCTGCTTCGCGGCTTTTTCTATCTCCTGTTCCACCTGCTCCTCCACCTTTTTAGCCTCCTGCGATCTTCCCAGCCGGATGAAGGCGGAAGAATTGGAAAGTGCGAAAAGGTCGAGCTCTACGGTGCGGCTGGCTATGTCGAACGACCTGCCCTGCAATGAGAGCTGGTCGATGTTGACATTCGTATATAAAGAAGAAACGTGGTTCTGGAAATCAAGCTGAATGTCTTTCAGCTCCAGCTCCCCGAAATTAAAGCGGGGAACGAGGCTTGCGGAGGTATCAGGGCCCGTACTTATATCCAGGGGCTTGTATTGGTACACGCGTGCATTGAGTCCCAGAACGGTTAATTCGGGAAGATCAAAATACAGGTTGGCGCCATCGAGGGTATCTATTTCCGCGTCGAGCGCTTCGAGATGGCCGGAGGTAGTGAGACCTGAAACCACATCACTGTAGGAAAAACGGATATTGGTGAACTCCACCTCCGGAATGGTGTAGGCCACTGTGCCTGTATCCTTCAATTTTCCTTCCGGCCTGGTAAAGGCATCTATGATGAATTGAAAATTGTAAGTGGTGTCAACGATCGAGCGGTTCACATTGGCGGTGAAATCCTGCAGGCGAATGCTGGCCACATCAAGTTCATTGTTGAAAAGAAGCTTCAGAACGTTCAACCGGATCACCGCGTCGCCACCTGCCAGCAGGGTGTCGGCATTGCGGTCTTCGAGATAGAGATCACGCAGGGCCAGCCGGTCGAAGCCTACATTCAGTCTCCCGATCTCCACCTTCGTTTCCAGTTTCTTCTCCAGATAGGCGACCACTTTTTTCCTTGCGAGGTTCTGGATCGGGGGCGTTTGTATGAGGAAAAAGATAAGAAGCGCCAATCCAAAAATGATCAGCAGCATTGCTGAGATAACACGCTCAATCCGTCTCCAGGGCTTGCGCTTTTTACCGGCCGGGTCCATTCTTTCTTTATGCTGTATTTGTGAGAGATACAGATAAGGAAAAGAAAATATCGTGCTATAATTATCCTGCGATAATTAAAAAAATATGGGTCATTTATTCCACATTCTTTCAGCGGTGTTCCTCAATGAGCTCATCTATTTTGATCTGTTGGAGGTCTTTTCTGGCGGGACCCGTCAACACCTCGCCATCATAGCTATATCTCGATCCGTGGCAGGGGCAGTCCCAGCTTTTTTCTGCGGAATTCCATCCCACCTGGCATTTGATATGGGAGCAGGCGGGGCTCACGGCGTGCACCTCTCCAGATTCATCCTTGTACAGCGCGATCGCATCGCCTTCGTATTTCACGATGCGGCCCTCTCCCGGCGCGAGCTCTGCCAGTGACTGGATCTTTTCCTTAGAGAAAGGCGCTTTGATGAGATGGCCCACCACATCCACAGCTTCCTTTACAAAATTGGAGAAACCGGCCACCGGTTTTACCCTGGAGGGAGAAAAGAGTTTTTCATATTCACTCTTACCCGTAGTGATGAGATCGGTAAGTACCATAGCGGCGATATGGCTGTAGGTGATCCCGTTCCCCCCATAGCCGGTTGCCACAAACATATTCTGCGCGTGCCCGGGCAGGTGACCGATATAGGCGAGCCCGTCTGCCGGTTCAAAATACTGGGATGACCAGCGAAAGGCAACTTCTTTAATGTCGTAAAAATTCCGGACGTAGGCCTCGAGCTTATCAAAACAGGCTTCTGTATTTGTTTCATCGGCGGTCTTATGATCTTCACCCCCGGCGATCAGGTATTTTTTCCCATCCACTTCCTGGGTACGGAAATAATGATAGGGATCGTAAAGATCGTATGCAAGTCCTGCAGGATAGTCTGCCTCATTCTTAAGTTCCACTGAAATTGCATAGCTCCGGTATGGGGCGCAACGGAAATGAAGGATGTTCACGCCCGGGGGAATATGAGTGGCATAAATGAGATATTTGGCGCGAAGGGTTCCGTAGCAGGATTCAATTTCCAGCACTTCTCCTTCCTCCACTCCTGTGATACGGCAATTTTGCGCGATAACGCCGCCTGCCTTCTCAAACTCGTGGGCCAGTGCATAAACATAGCGTGAAGGATGGATCTGTCCCTGGGCGGGCACCTCCATTGCTTTGGTAAAGGGAATTTGAACCGGGATGGTATTGCTAATGGTTGTTTCCACTCCCGCCTCCTTTGTGGCTTCAAAGATCTTATCGAGCTGCTCCACCTGCTCTTCCGTTTGCGCGTAGAGATAGGCAGGTAGCTCACGGTATCCGCATTCGATTTTATACTCGTCTATGTGCTTTTTGAAAAGATCCAGCGACTGGCGGGTAGCTTTGGCAAGAAGTTTTGCATTATCCTTATCGAATTTCTTTTCGATCACATCGTAAGTGTTATCGAGTAACGTGTTGAGGTGTGCCGTAGTTCCGCCCGTAGTTCCAAATGCGACCGAATGCGCCTCGGCAATGAGTACATTGCGACCGGCTTTCTGTAAAAGCAGGCCGGTGGTGATTCCCGTA
>CAMLEM010000239.1 GCA_946479005.1 uncultured Chitinophagaceae bacterium
AGGAAAACGGGCGAGTATATTTTTTATGACTGCTCCGAGGAAACACCCAAGGGCAGGAGAAGTTATTGTTATGACCGGAAAGGATGGGAGTCACGAAAGGAATTCCGCCCTCAAAATAATGCAATGGATGTGGCTGCTGAAATGGGAATAGAATTGCTGACCGAGGATGAATACAGGGAACTTCAGAAAACCGGCAGTTTCGACGCCAAGACCTCGAGTTGGCTCAAGACGCCCGCGGAGATCAGGCGACTGGGAGGGGCTCTCTTCGGCGATTTCCGGTACGGTACCGTTTTTGTTTATCATAACGGGGCTCAATCCTATTATGGTAGCCGCGGGTTCCGGGGCTCATTGAGAGTATGAGCTTTCATTTGAAATGATCATTATGAAATTCATATTTCCGTTTCTCATTTTGTTTTCCTTTTCCTGTGCGAACAAAAAATTCAATGCCTCTGATCGGACTATACCTGGCCGGGATATTATAACAGGCGCTGAACAAACTGAAAAATATCTTCCTTATTTAAAAGGAAAGCGCGTGGCCATTATGGCCAACCAGACTTCCATCATTGGTAAATCGCACCTGGTGGATTCCCTTCATAAGCTCGGGGTGAACATAGTCAAGATCTTTGGTCCTGAGCACGGGTTCAGGGGCAATGCCAGCGCGGGAGTTCACGTGGCGGATGAAGTGGACCCTGCGACCGGGATCCCGGTGATCTCTTTGTATGGAAAAAAGAACAAGCCCTCAAAGGAAGACCTGGCGAATGTGGATGTATTGATCTACGATCTCCAGGATGTAGGCGTTCGCTTTTACACGAATATCAATGCGCTGGCCCGGTTAATGGAAGCCTGCCAGGAAAGCAATAAGGAATTGCTGATCCTGGACCGGCCCAACCCCAATGCGTACCTGATCGACGGTCCCATCCTGGATATGAAATATAAATCAGGGATCGGGATGTTTCCGTTACCTATGTCGCACGGACTGACCGTAGCAGAGTTCGCCCAGATGGCCAATGGTGAAGGCTGGCTGACCAATCAGGTAAAGTGCCGCCTGAGGATCATCCCGGTTGCCAATTACGATCACGAAATGGCTTACACGCTGCCAGTTCCGCCCTCACCCAACCTGAATACGCAACAGGGGATCTTGCTCTATCCCTCCACCTGTATGTTCGAAGGCGTATACGTGAATCACGGAAGAGGCACCTATTTCCCTTTTACTGTCTTGGGTAGCCCGGAACTAAAAGACAGGTATGAATTCAGTTACACGCCGACTGGCATCAAAGGAATGGCTGAAACGCCTCTGTTCATGAACCAGGTCTGTTACGGACTGGATTTACGTAATTACGACACCGATATTCTCAGGAAGAAAAGGCAGATCAATCTCGACTGGATCATCGAACTCTATCAGGCTCATCCACATAAAGAGAAGTTCTTCGATTCAAAATTGAGCAACCAGATGGGAGTGATCGAAAGACTGATCGGCTCGGGCTTATTCCGGCAACAGATCATTGATGGGGTGCCGGAGGCGGAGATCAGGGCCAGTTGGGAGCCCGGTCTTTCACAGTACAAAGAAATGAGAAAGAAATACCTGCTTTATCCCTGAGTAAAAAATTCATACCTTAATATTATGGCCAGAACAAAAGCAACCACAGTGGCCGAATATATCCGGGCCGCGCCAAAGGAAGCACAACCCAGGCTAAAGGAGATCCGCGCCATTTTAAAAGAGGTCGCGCCCAAAGCCGAGGAGACCATCAAATGGGGTGCACCGATCTACGAAGAGAACCGGATCCTTTTTTCGTTTTCAGCCCATAAGTCTCATCTTAATTTTATGCCCACGCGCAGAACGCTCGATTATTTCCGTCAAGAAGTAAAGGATTATAATACGGGAAGGGATACTATCCAGTTTCCTTATGACAAACCCATTCCAAAAACCCTGGTAAAAAAGATCGCCAGGCACCGGGCGAAGGATGTGCGTGAGAATGATTCCCGTTGGATGTGAGGCTGATCGATCATTTATCTTCAAATGCATTGGCCGAGCCATCAGACTCCTGTTCATCGAGGCTTTCTCTTTCTGAGGGTTTGATATCCTTTTTTTCTCCGTCTTTTACGTCGGTCCCTGCCGTTTTCTCTTCTGATGCATTACGCGGCCGGATGGTCTCATCTTTTGCGGGTCCCTGCGGATACCCATTGAAATCCTGGTCGATCTTATTGTCGGGGTTGCGCTGGATCTCTTCCTTATTGCGGATCTCTTTGTCGGTCATATTTGATGTTTCAAATATGAGATCAAAATTAAAGCCAAAGGATTCCGGAATCCCAAATCCCTTCTACTTGCTCTTAGGCAGTGCCTGCTGATCCTTATTTTGGGTTTTATTGAGCACTGTAGTTACACTGGTAAGGATCCCCGCGATATCTGAAAGATCTGCCGGTACGATCATCGAATTATTGGTTTTAGCCAGCTTCCCAAACTCCACCAGGTACTGTTCAGCTACCCGGAGGTTCACCGCGTTCATTCCCCCTTCCTGGTTAATGGATTTGGCGATCTCTGAAATTCCCCGGGCAGTTGCAACAGCCACCATTTCGATCTCCTGCGCTCTGCCCGCCGCTTCATTGATGCGGCGTTGTTTTTCTCCTTCCGAGCGGGCGATCGCTTCCTGTTTGTCACCTTCTGCGCGGTTGATCTTGGCCTGCTTGTCTCCTTCAGATTCCGCGATGAGCGCCCGTTTTTCACGTTCAGCGCGCATTTGTTTTTCCATCGCGTCCTTGATACTCTGGGGTGGAGAGATGTTTTTTACTTCGTAACGGGAAACCTTGATGCCCCAGGGGCCACTGGCTTTATCCACCGCTTCCACGATCACGGCATTCATTGACTCTCTTTCTTCAAAGGTCTTATCAAGCTCCATTTTCCCGATGATGCTCCGCATCGTGGTTTGTGCGATCTGCACAACGGCAAACCGGTAGTTGTCAATCCCGTATGAAGCCTTCTGCGGATCAATCACCTGCAGGTAGAGGATCCCATCCACCTCGACAGCGATATTGTCTTTGGTGATACAGATCTGCGAGGCCACGTCGATGGCCTGTTCTTTCAGGTTCTGTTTATAAGCCACTTTATCGATGAAGGGAATCAGAATATGAAATCCGGCATCGAGGGTGCGGCTGTACTTACCCAGTCTTTCCACGATATAATTGGATCGCTGCGGCACCACTTTGAAAGTGGACATAAAAGCGATCAGTACGAATAAAATGACGATTATCAGGATGATGGTAGTTGAATCCATTAGCTTGTCTTTAATTTTACGATTAAAAGGATGCTGTCATTTCCCACAATGGTCACCTGCTGACCGGGACTGACGTTATCATTGGAGCTGGCGTCCCATTGGGTACCCTTGAATTCGACCTTGCCATTATTACCGGGACCGATTTCCGTGAGGGCTTTCCCGGTTTTTCCCAGGAATTCATCCTCAAGTAATTCGCGGGATGCTTTATTCGACCAGATCAGTTTTCTCAGCCAGCGGCGGAATAGGACCAGGGTTACCAGTGCACTACCCAGAAAGATCAGTAGTTGCGTATTAATGGAAAGATCGAGAAACAGCGTGAGGATGGCCACGATCCAGGCACCCACCGCAAAGAAAAAAACGATAAACCCCGGCAGGGCGAACTCCAGTAAAAAGAATATGAAGCCCAGGATGAACCAGAGAACCGGTGGATTTTTAAACAGGTCCATAGTGAGGGAGTTGGTGATTTGGTTAAATATAACGATTTCGGGATGATCTGCGCACCAACGTTTAGGGTGGGCTGACAATGACAAAATTAGCTATCTTAGTCCCTAACCAAGGCACTAACTGATGGATGAGAGCAAGCTCGTTTTTTTGAACCGGGACCTAAGT
>CAMLEM010000240.1 GCA_946479005.1 uncultured Chitinophagaceae bacterium
ATCAAATTATTCCGGTAAACTGAAGGGGTACACTGCCCGGGCCGTGTACACAGAGCCGTTATGGAAGCGCTCACTGGTGGAATTCAGCGTGGGAAAGAGCAATACCATTAGTGAGTCCCGAAAAACGACTTATGATTTTAATTCGGGCAATAATGAATATGACAAGCTGAACGAAACGCTTTCCAATGATTTTGAGAATACCTATGGCTACCTGAATGCGGGCTTCAGGTTACGTACCCAACGGAAGAAGTATAATTATTCAGTGGGACTGAGCTGGCAGAATGCAACGTTGGAGGGAAAGATCATAAGCGGAATAAAAGACTCCGTGATCAGTAAATCCTTTACCAACCTGCTGCCCAATGCGAGGTTCCAGTACAATTTTTCCAGGTTCAGAAGTTTCAGCCTGAATTATACCAGTAATACCAACCAACCCAGTATTTCACAATTGCAACCTGTGCCTGATAATAGCAACCCGCTCGTGATACGTACAGGCAATCCCGGTTTGCAACAGGAATTCAACCATAACCTGAGAGCCAATCTAAATCTTATAAATCCGTACAGGAACAAGAATCTATTTCTGTTCTTCAATCTCCAGCTTACGGATAATAAGATCGCCAACTATGACAGCATTACGAGTTACGGGGTGAAGTTCACTCGTCCCGTGAATGTGAAAGGAGTGTATGATTTGAGTGTCAACCTGAGCTATAGCCTGCCCATCCGTTTTCTCAAAGGCAGCGTGGAGTTCAGCACGATGTTCTCGAAAGGTAAATCACGGCAGTTCATTAACACCCGGGAAAACGAGATCCTCAGCACCCGTATAATGCCGGAGGTCCGTTTTGATATGAATCCTTCGGAAAAGCTGAACCTGGGATTAAGCGCAATGATGAGCCTTTTCAAAACGAACTATTCGCTGCAGTCTTCTCTTGACAACAGGTACTTTTCTTACGAATATGGGGCCACCCTGGATTGGGAATTACCCAAAAAATTCTTTTTCTCAACGGATTTTACTTACTCCGTGAATTCGGAAAGAGCCGCAGGCTTTAACCTCAAAGTGCCGGTTTGGAATGCGAGTCTCAGTAAGCAGATGCTGAATTTCAACCGGGGCGAGCTTAAGCTTTCCGTGTCGGATCTCTTAAACGAGAATGTTGGCCTGCAGAGAAATACAAACAATAATTACATTGAAGATCTCCGGGTGATGACACTGAGAAGATTCTTCCTGCTCAGTTTTACTTACAATCTTTCCAAAATAGGGCAGAACAGAAATGCGGGAGGCAATATACATTTCAGAAGCAACTGACCTAATTCCACTCGAGATCTCCCAGGTAATTCAAAGCTCTTTTCTCGGCCTCCGTTTGGAGTTCCACGTCGGGTGTAAATAGTTTTGCGCGTAAGCTCTTATAGATCTCTGCCGTTTTCTCAATGGCCCTGACGATCTCGGCCCGGTCATACCCGGGAACAGTTTGTTTTAAAACGGCCAAATCTGATTCAGCGGCTATTTTTTCCAGTCGCCGAACGCCCCTGGGTGATCGCTGGTATTTCAGGTGCAGGAGAGGGCCCAGAACCCGGGAGCGGATATACGTGAGTCCATCAATACATTCGAAATATTCGGCCCGGCCCAGTCTTGCCGCGAGATAGTGGATCCAAACCCAGAACCTGTCTTCTATCCATTGGAATGAATCAATAGGGGGAACCGGGGCCGTCCTGTTCAGAATTTCCTTCAGCTCACCGGTTTTATCAAGCAGAATGACGGGGTCTTCAATCCGTTCATTCAATTCATTTGCCGTGAGGAATTTGATATCCACGTGTAAAAATGGATCATCATAGAGACAGATGAGCAGGCGGGGCTCACCTACGTGATCTCCTGTAAATGTTGAAAGGAGAGTGCCAAATCGTTCAGCGTATCGTCTCATCCTTTCAGGGTCTCCCGATATCTTTTCGCTGGTGAAAAGTACCAGGTCAAGATCCGAGTATTCATCCATCTCATCTGTGATCCAGGACCCGGCTGCAGCGAGGCCGATGATACTTTCATCTTCTTCGGCCAGCCGAGCGATATGTTGCGCAAAAGCTTTTTGCTTCATAGAAATAAAGTTATCCAATAAAAAAACCCCGCGGTCGGCGGGGTCATTCATTTTTGGGATGATTCGTTAGTTCATTCGGATCACGCGATTGCCTCCCCGGTTGTTCTGCTGCATTTCATTCAGCATCTTTTCACGCTCAGCTCTGAATTCTTCCGCAGTGTATCTATTCTTTCCTTCGGGCGCTTTAATTTCTTACACTTCCACATCAGGGGAGAATGCCACGGCCTTAAAGGTTTGCCTGCCATTCGCCACATCCATTTCGAGGATCAGTCCGGGAAGCTGGCCCTGGAATTCAGCCGGACCGGCGGATACGGGAATGTCGGTGGTGAACCAGGCGATGATGTGAGAGGTGTCCTGGATCTCTTTTCTTTCCATTTTTCCATTGTCCATATTCATCATAGTACGTGTGCGGATGTCAGTCGATGTAGCCTTCATACATTTTTTGCCCAGTATTTCCCGGGTTTCCCCGGTCATTTTCCATTTCAGTGGGCGCACACTGTCATCAATGATGAAATTCTTATCGAACATTTCCCGTTTTTCCACTCTTTTCCCGCTGGAAAGATCCGTGAAAAGAACATCGTCATTCCCGGCCACCACCATCCTGATCTGCATTCCGCCTTCAGGGCCGGAAATGGTCTCATTGTCATTTTCCGCTTCAGCAGCTTTCCACAGCGTTTTATTATCCGCGAACATCAGCTCAAACTTATCGGTTCGTGTTTTGGGAAGTTGCTGTTCCAGCCCGGAGTGATCGTCACTCAGCCGGATCTGGATCTGGGAGGTGCGCTCATAAACAAGCTTTCCTTTTTCCTGTGCATTGGCCAACCCGCAGACCAGGAGGGCGAGAACGGCAGGTATGATTTTTTTCATTTCCATATTTTTTTCAAAGCTAAGCGCAGGGCATTCCAATATAGGTTAAGCCACCTTTGTCTAAGGTTAATAAAGGTTAAAGCGGCCTTTGCAGCGCCGGGGGATGATTATTTTTGCCTTTCAACGCCTCTTATGAGCAAACTCCGCTGGCTTTCTCTTTTAATGCTGGTCACCATCCTGGCCCTGACAGGGTTCCAGGTGTACTGGTTGAAGGAGAATTACGACCGGGAGAAAAATTCCCTGGAAATACGCAGCCAGTTTCTTTTTAGGGAAACGATGATGCACCTACAGGTAGCGAAGCTCAACCTGCCGGGTATGTCCGATACGGCGGGCGGGAGATTCAATTTCGTAATGCAGGACGGAAAGACATCAAGGGTTAAACTGACCAAAAGGAACGACATCGTTTCCACCATCGATATCATCAGTGAAAAACTGAGGGATTCGGCAAGTCGCGAACACCGGCCTATGGTGATCTCAATGGATAAGACGACCGTTAATATGTCAAGCGATTCGATCAGGCTGAAAACCGTTGTGGGCGGACCCAATCAGGTGTTTGAGCTGCTCTATGGTGTCGATTCCCTGCAGGATAGCATTCGTGTACACGAAGTGGATTCGGCATTTCGCAGGGCTTTGGCTGCGGAGGGCTTGAGCGTCCCATTCAGCATAAAGAAAACAGTGGGCGGCGCGGAGAGTTCCGGCCCTGAGATGCACAGGATCAGGATCGGTATCCGGAACCCGGTGACCTATGAGTTGGTGCTTGGCAACACATTCACATACCTGTTGAAAAAGATAAGCCTTCCCATATTATTTTCGGTTTTATTGCTGGGGATCAGCATTACCTCATTCGTGCTTCTTTACCGGAACTTTGCGAAACAGAAGCGGCTTGCCGAGTTGAAGAATGAATTCATTAGTAATATCACCC
>CAMLEM010000241.1 GCA_946479005.1 uncultured Chitinophagaceae bacterium
AATCTCATCGTGGTGGCTGAAGGCGATGATTATGGAGGCGCTGTACAGGTTGAAAAAACGCTGAAGGAGAAACTTCCGAAAGCGGAGATCCGGGTCTGCATTCTCGGGCATATCCAGCGGGGTGGCGCCCCCAGTTGCCTCGACCGCCTCATCGCCAGCCGGATGGGTTACCATGCCGTGGAATCCCTGGTAGAAGGAAGGCACAATGTTTTTGTAGGTATCCAGAATAATAAGATGCAATACATCCCGCTGCAAAACGCGGTGAAAACCAAAGGCAAGATCAGCGATGAATGGCTGAAGATCGTGAAGATCCTCGCCAGTTAAAATTGAACTATGGGAAAACACGCTTCCAAATATTACCACGAGCAGATGGACCGGGAAGCCGGTCGCGCGCATATCTCACACCGCACCAAGATCGTGGCCACGGTAGGACCCGCCTGCGACACCTACGACAAGCTGCTTGCGCTGATACACGCCGGCGCCAATGTGTTTCGTTTGAATTTTTCACACGGCACCAGGGAAGACAAACAGAAGACCATAGAGTATGTACACAGGATTAATAAGACAGAACCCTTCAACATCGCGATCATTGCCGATCTGCAGGGCCCGAAGCTCCGCGTGGGCGAGATCGAAGGCGGCGCCATCGAGATCAGGGAAGGTGAACTCCTCACTTTCACCAGTGAAAAAGTGATCGGTAACAAGAACCGGATCTATGTATCCTACCCCAATCTCCACCACGATGTAAGAGCCGGAGATAACATCCTGATCAATGACGGGAAGCTGGGGGTAAGAGTGACGCAGGTGCTGAAAAATCACGACGTGGAAGTAGTGGTGGTGACCGGGGGTATCCTTTCCTCGAAAAAAGGGATCAATCTTCCCGATACGAAGATCTCGCTTCCTGCACTGACTGAAAAAGATATGGCCGACCTGGATTTCATCCTGGAGCAAAAGGTCGACTGGGTGGCACTTTCCTTCGTACGGGATGTAAAGGATATCATTGGCCTGAGAAAGATCATCGACAAGAAGAAAAGCAAGACCAAGATCATCGCTAAAATAGAAAAGCCCGAAGCGCTGGACCATCTGCGGGATATCATTGTGGAATCCGATGCGGTGATGATCGCCCGGGGCGACCTGGGGGTTGAATTACCCGTTGAAAAAGTTCCGCTCATCCAGAAACAGATCATCCGCAAATGCCTTCACCGCGCCAAGCCGGTGATCGTTGCTACCCAGATGATGGAAAGTATGATGGAAATGACCAAGCCCAACCGCAGCGAGATCACCGATGTGGCCAATGCCGTTCTTGAAGGAACGGATGCGGTGATGCTCAGCGGCGAAACGGCTACGGGGAAACATCCCACGCTCGTGGTGGAAACAATGTGCAAGATCATTTCCGAAGTTGAAAAAACAGATTACCGTTATAACCGGGAGGATGAACTGGCACCCCAGCCCCACTCTCCTTCCTTTCTCAGCGATGCGATCTGTTATAATGCCTGTAAACTCGCCAAGGATGTAAACGCAAATGCCATCATTGGTATGACGGAAAGCGGCTATACAGGTTTTATGCTCAGCAGCTACCGGCCCAAGGCGCCCCTCTTCATTTTCACCAAAGAGCGTTCCCTGGTGAACCAGCTCACGCTGAGCTGGGGTGTGCGCGCTTTTTTCTACGATGAAGAAGAAAGTCTCGATGACATTATGTTCGACCAGATCGACATCCTGAAAGAAAGGAAATTCATTGCGGCCGGAGACATTGTAATTAATACCGGGAGCACACCCGTTCACCTCCACATTCCCACGAATGTGCTCAAGATCACAAAGGTTGAATAGTTAAGCGAAAGCGTAAATGATCACCCCGCAAATGATATGGCCCAGGATATGATATCCCCCGTCGATGGCCATCATTTGTTTGGATTTCATCTGGTACATAAAGGATATCCATACGGCAATGGCTGCGAAGGCCGTTCCCGTGAGTAATCCCAGCTTGATACCGGATATGATCCCGCCTGTTGCACCGATGCGGTTGGCAAGGATGGCGATACCGAGGGCTGTAACAAACTCAAGCACGAAGGTCATCAGCATCAGGCCGGCGCCGCCTTTTTTGGCTTCGGGACTGTTCATATCTATTCCGGACCCTTTGATCCAGGCGGCTTTGAACAACATCCCATACCAGAGGGCACCCAGCATAAAATAGGCTACCCCGGCTACAATGATCGCCAGCCAGTTTACCGTGGAGAAAAATGTGAGGTCCATAAATCAGAGCTTTGGTTTGGAGGAAAAGATATATAAAATTACAATAAAGTAATTCACTGTTTATCCAGAAGGAGGATATAACGGACCATCTTTTCGGCTTCGCTTTGGGAAACTTTTGGATGGGGTGTCATCCTCACTTCGCCCCAAACTCCATTCCCTCCACGGATGACCCTTGCGGCGAGATGAGGTATGATGGTATCAGGATAACCTGCATACATCCGGGCGATCTCCCTGTACGAAGGCCCTGTGAGCCTGTCGGAAATGCCATGACAGATCAGGCAACGGTTCTCCGCCACGAGGGCCAGGCCTTCCTTATAAACATTGTTTCCTGTGCCGGCTGACTGCTTTTCTTCCCGCCTTTCAGCGTTCGGTCCGCAGGAAAGAAAGAAAGCTGTGACTATAGTGAGGATGATCCATCTCATAGTGCTTCCCGCAAAGCTCGCACTTCTGCCGGATCAATGGAATTATTCATATAGCTCTCTTCAGAACCTGCGAACGAGGGATGAAGGAATTCCATCCGGCTCCGGTCCTTTCCTTTTAATGAGGAGTGAAACTCCGTACATCCTGTTTTCTCTGCAATGGAACGGATATTTTCTTTCCTGACCCCACTACCCGGCATCACGATGATCCTCCCGCCGGCCAGCCTGTTCAGTTCGGCAATAAGATCCACGCCATCGGGCGCTGTTTGCTGTTGTCCTGAAGTTAGCACGCGTTCACAGCCGATCTCGATCAATTCTTCCAGGGCCGCGAAAGGATCGCGGCAACGATCAAATGCCCGGTGAAAAGTGACGCTCATCGGGTAGGCCTGTTCCACGAGATCGCCCATCCGGATCATATCGATCGTTCCGTCCACATTCAGCATTCCCACCACGATCCCGTCGCAGCCTGTGGCTTTGCAGAAAGCAATGTCGCGGGCAATGATCCCGAACTCATCTTTACCATAAAGGAAATCGCCGCCCCGGGGACGAATGATGGGAAAGATCGGCAGCCCGAATTTTTCCCTGCATTTTAAAATAAGTCCATACGAAGGGGTAGTGCCTCCTTCCGCGAGGTTGGCGCAAAGTTCAATGCGATCCGCCCCGCCCTCGACGGCCGACCGGGTAGTCACGAAATCCGAGGTCGCTATTTCGATGATGTATTTCATTGAAACCAACTCTTTGATGTCACAACTTTCGTACCTTCTTCCGTGGTTACACAATACGTGAAGTTTTTCTGGATGGCAAAGCCTCCGTGTTCACCCTTTTTATTGATGGCCAGGAAACCTACCTGCACTTTATTGGCCGAAGTTCCATTGTTCTTTACGATCCGACGGATGGCTTCTTTACAGGCAACGTCTGGCTTCATACCATTCCGCATTGCCTCAATGATCGTATGTGCCCCGCAGATCTTCACCACTTCCTCGCCCACTCCGGTGGCCGAAGCCGCCCCCACTTCATTATCCACGAACAGGCCGGCGCCGATAATGGGAGAATCTCCCACTCTCCCATTCATTTTAAAGGCCATTCCGCTGGTGCTGCAGGCCCCTCCGAGATCTCCATTCTTATCCATTGCCACCATCCCGATCGTATCGTGATTCAGTACAGGCGAGGGCCAGGGAATGGGTTCCTCCTCTTTCTTCAT
>CAMLEM010000242.1 GCA_946479005.1 uncultured Chitinophagaceae bacterium
CAGGAGACCAAATGGTATGTGCTCCGTGTTGTCAGCGGTAAGGAGAAAAAAGTCAAGGAATACCTTGATAAGGAAATGTCACGCGGCGGCTGGAATGAAGTTGTGAAGCAGGTCTTCCTTCCCGTTGAGAAAGTGTACAAGGTGGCCAATGGAAAAAAAGTAGTCAGGGAGAGGAACTATTATCCCGGTTATGTAATGATCGAGATCACGGAAGGAAAACTCAGCGACGACCTTCGCGATATCATCAAGAATACCACCAATGTGATCCATTTTCTCGGCAAGGAAAATCCCATCGCTCTCCGGAGGGCTGAAGTGAACAAGATGCTCGGTAAAATGGACGAGATGGCAGAGGCCGGCGGCGTAAGTATGAGCGAGCCCTTCATCGTGGGTGAGACCATCAAGATCATCGAAGGGCCCTTCAATGATTTCAATGGAGTGATCGAAGAGGTGAATGATGAGAAAAAGAAACTGAAGGTGACGGTGAAGATCTTCGGAAGATCAACGCCGGTGGAACTGAATTATATGCAGGTGGAGAAGATTAGCTGAGGAACGAATAACTAATAACGAATAGTGAATAACGGCTGAATGCGGTTATTCACTTTTTTTATTTAAAGACCCGATGTTCGCCAGCCAGCGCACATAATTATTAAAGCTTGGTCTTTCAGAAGCCCAATTATTCATTATTTGTTATTCAATATTCGTTATTCGTTCACCAAAAATGCCGTGAAATAGAAATTATTTGCAGCGGCGATCAGCTCCAATTCCCGGTAATACGAAGACGTAAAATCCAGGAACGCACGGAACTCGTGTTTGGGAACAGCGAACTCATCAAAGAAAATAATATCATTTTTTCTCAGGTAGGGTGCCAGGGTAGTGAGCACGAAGAGGGTGGAACTGTACAGGTCCGCGTCAATCATCACCACTGTTCTTTTCGAAGGGTCCAGGCTCTGAACAAACCCGGGCAGGGTTTGCTGGAACAGCCCCTGGTGAAAACTTGCCCGGGGATCCGATACCTGCGGAACCTCGTTGTTGCTGCCAAAAGTGCCCTTCTTGTAGGATCCGAAATCTTCCGGGAGGCCGGTGAAAGTGTCAAAGCCGTGAAAACGGCTGGCCGGATCATTGTTCTTTGAGAGGAACCAGCGAAAGGATTCACCGGAAGCCACACCGAATTCGAGATACTGAATGGGAACGGAAGCCAGTTTCTGCTGCCTTATCACCCACTCATACATCGGGTACCGCTTGCCATAATCCCATTTGGAGGGGTAGTCGTTATAAGCGATCCCTTTGTGTTTATGGATGAAGGAGGAAAGTTTGGACATATAGGCCAGGTTCTGCAATCCTCCCGACAGGGGTCCGAATAAACCGTGCATGCGCCAGCGGGAAAAGAGGAGCTTGGCGGTTCGAAGAATCGAAATTTTCATTCGAAGCGAAGGTAGAGATCAGAGTTCAGAGTCCAGAGCATTGATCCCCGCTGCTCGATCTCGTTTAATAGTTTCGAAATGCGGGTATCCTGGTCTCTGAGCTCTGAACTCTTTTTCTCTTTTCTCTAGAAAACCCTTACCTTTGCTCCCCCAATTAGTTCTTTTTCATCCGCTTAATGGCGGGTCGTTAGTGTAAAATACTGACGTATAAGGATTTGGGAGACCAAGTATCTGCCAGACGGAGAAAGGTCGTTAACACCAAAAAGAAAAAAATGGCAAAAGAAATCACTGGCTTTGTAAAGCTACAGTGCAAGGGTGGCCAGGCCAACCCTGCACCTCCGATCGGTCCGGCTTTGGGTTCCAAGGGTATCAACATCATGGAATTCTGCAAGCAATTCAACGCAAGGACCCAGGATAAAATGGGAAAGGTTCTTCCCGTATTGATCACCGTTTATACAGACAAGAGTTTTGATTTCATCATCAAAACCCCTCCGGCAGCCGTACAGCTGATGGAAGCGGCCAAGATCCAGAAAGGTTCCAAAGAGAGTAACCGCGCCAAAGTGGGCAAGGTCAACTGGGAGCAGGTGGAGGCTATCGCAAAAGATAAGATGCCTGACCTGAACTGCTTCACCGTTGAAAGCGCTATGAAAATGGTGGCAGGTACTGCCCGCAGTATGGGACTTAACGTAGAAGGTAAAGCTCCCTGGGAAAACTAAAGTCTTTGAAAATCTTTTAAAAGCATTTCTATGGCATTTGTCAGTAAAAAAAGAAAAGTTGCGAACGGCAAGGTCGACGCAAATAAATCATATTCCCTGAAGGAGGCTTCCAGCCTCGTGAAGGAGATCAATACCTGTAAGTTCGATGCATCCGTTGACCTTCATATCCGCCTGGGTGTGGATCCCAAGAAGGCAGACCAGGCCATCCGTGGTACAGTAACGCTTCCCCACGGAACCGGTAAAACAAAAAAAGTTCTCGTGCTCTGCACCCCCGATAAGGAAGCCGAGGCAAAAGCTGCGGGCGCTGATTTCGTGGGACTGGATGAGTTCGTTACCAAGATCGAAGGCGGATGGGTGGATGTTGATGTGATCATCGCCACTCCTTCAGTGATGCCGAAGATCGGTAAGCTCGGTAAGGTACTCGGTCCCCGTAACCTGATGCCCAACCCGAAAACCGGAACCGTGACCAATGATGTTGCCGGTGCCGTGAATGATGTAAAAGGCGGTAAGATCGCTTACAAGGTGGATAAAGTGGGTATCGTTCATGCTTCCATCGGGAGAGTGAGCTTCACTCCTGAAAAGATCGCCGAGAACAGCCAGGAATTGCTCAACGCGATCATCAAGGCAAAACCTGCTACCGCGAAAGGAACTTACCTGAGAGGTATCAGTATGGCCAGCTCTATGAGCCCCGGCATCGCGATCGACACCAAAGCATTCGTCCATTAATCACCTGAACGGTCAAAACTTTTTATAAAATGACTAAAGATCAAAAAAACGAAGTGATTGAACTGTTGAAAGACAAGTTCTCTCAATACAACAACTTCTATGTTGCCGATACGGAATCGCTGACTGTTGAGCAGGTGGGTAAGCTCCGTCGCGCCTGTTTTAACAAGCAGGTGGAAATGAAGGTGGCAAAGAACACGCTCATCCGCAAAGCGCTTGAGTCGCTTGACAGCACCAAGTACGAAGGTGTATTCGAGTCTCTCCATAAGGTGACGGCCCTGATGTTCTCTGAGAACCCCAAAGAACCCGCGCTGATCATCAGTTCTTTCCGGAAAGAGAGCAATGGGGAAAGGCCCGTGCTGAAAGCAGCCTTCATCAACGGAGATATTTATACCGGCGACAACCAGTTGGCCACACTTACGAAGATCAAGACGAAGAACGAATTGATCGGGGAAGTGATCGGCCTCCTGCAATCACCCGCGAAGCGCGTGCTGGCTGCTTTATTGCACCATCACGAGAAGCAGGCTTCCGGTGCAACTGCTGAGGCGGCCCCGGCTGCTGAAGCTGCACCTGCAACCGAAGCACCCGCTGCTGAAACTGCAACCGGGGAGGCCCCTGCCGCGGAAGCGCCAGCAAGTGATGCGCCGGCAACCGAATAAAGAAACTTTGAATCGAGCATAAACAATTTTTTTAATCATCCGTCGGATTCCGGGCATATTTCCGGGAAATGAAGACGGGAAAAATCAAACAAAATGGCAGACGTAAAACAACTGGCTGAAAATTTAGTAAGCCTTACAGTAAAAGAAGTCCAGGAACTGGCTGACTTCCTTAAATCAGAATACGGCATCGAGCCTGCAGCTGCGGCTGTGGTAATGGCAGGTGGCGGAGAAGGTGGTGGCGCTGCCGCTGCTGAAGAGAAAACTGCATTCAATGTTGTATTGAAGAGTGGTGGTGCTTCCAAGCTGAATGTGGTGAAGATCGTAAAGGATC
>CAMLEM010000243.1 GCA_946479005.1 uncultured Chitinophagaceae bacterium
TATCTCCCCGCAGGTCTGGGCCTGGAAAGCCAACCGCGTAAAGCAAATGAAGGAAACGATCGACCGGATGATCGTCATTCTCCCTTTTGAAAAGAAATATTTCCGGGAAAAATGGAACTGGGATGTGGAATATGTAGGGCACCCGCTTGTAGAAGTGGTGGATGAATGGAAGAAGGCGCATCCTCCCGCCCCTGTCACCGCGGAAAAAAAACAAATTGCCATTCTTCCCGGGAGCCGCAAACAGGAGATCCTGAAAAAGCTACCGGTAATGCTCACACTAAGCCGTCAATTTCCCGCTCACCGGTTCATCGTGGCAAAAGCGCCGGGTATCGAAGAAGGCTATTATGATGAAATGCTGAGGCAACATTCCAATGTATCGTCTGTAAGCGGAGAGACCTACGAACTGCTTTCCCAGGCTGACGCCGCGATCGTGACCTCCGGTACGGCTACCCTGGAAACTGCCCTTTTCGGCGTGCCGGAGGTGGTGTGTTATAAAACATCCCCGCTTACTTACCAGGTAGGAAAAAGACTCGTTAAGGTGAAATACATTTCTCTTGTGAACCTCATTTTGGACAAACCGGCGCTGAAAGAATTGATACAGGATGAACTTACCACCGAAAACCTGCGCCTGGAGCTTGATGCACTTCTTCACGATCCCGGCAGGAGATCACAACTGGCAGCGGATTACCGGCAATTGAGAACACTACTTAGTTCCGAAGGCAGTGCTCCGTCCCGTGCCGCAGCGATTGTAATGGAGTTCCTCAGGTCAAAAGTTTAATGGCAAGGATCAGCAAACAGATCAGGAAAACAAATATGCTGATCCGGTTTATGCTGTGCATATAACCGATCCATTTATCCTTCGGACGATCGGGATCTTTCTTTCTCAGGTAGAGATACTCGGAGATTTGCTTCCATACACCCATCCCGCAAAGGTCGGAAAGCTATAGGAAACTTGCCACGATTACACCCAGGTTCAGCAACACACTCCCAAAGAGGATCGGGATGGTATAACGGGTGGGCATCGCAGCCAGGTTAGACACCAGCACCGCGGCCATTGAAATGATCACCAGGGAAAAGAAAATCATATTCACTCCGGACATCGCCGTAAACAACAATGTGATGGGTGCGAGGATACAGCCGTGGCCAAAAAGCCCGGCGGCCAGCCAGCCATAACGGTTCTCATCCTGCTTAGTGGCCCAGTCGAGAAACTTCTTCCATTTTGTAGTTCCTGGAAATGCGAGCGCTGGCTTGTAGGTTTGTTGTATTGTTTTCATCGCGATTAATTTCCAACAAATTTCCCCAGCCATCGCCGGCTACTTGCTGACACGGATAATCCCGGAAGCTGATTTCGATCAGGTTTTCTTTGGATGACGAAACCCAAACGGCTCCTCAGGAGGCTTCTTTTTCCAGGCTTTTAGCTTTCACCGCAAAGCTCAGGGCGGCTATCAGCAGGCCTACGACAACGATGAATACCGTGAAGAAGAGCCAGTCCTGCTTCAGTGAAAGAGGCATATAAGCGTGCTCTTTAACGGGAGGTTTATTGATCGGTTGCTCAGTGACGACAGGCTTAGATTCAGCTTTGATAAACTCGACGATACTTTTGATCTTCTCCGCATCGAGGTCGGTGTGATCGGGCATCGGCACCTTATTGAACTTCTCAAAAAGGGCGATCGCATCCTTGTCACCGTCCTTGATCATCGATTGAGAAGAAGCCACGAAGCTGACGATCCAATCTATCGAACGACGTTCGTGAACGCCCGCAAGGGCGGGTCCCACCAACTGCTTATTCACGTTATGACAGGATGCACAACGGCTCATAAACAAGGTCTTTCCTTCCTCCACGGGAGGTGTTGCGAATAGTTGGAAAGACAGCAGGAACAGGAGGATGAGGAGCTTAGTTCTCATATTTTAGTTTTTTTATGTCGCTTATCAGTTTTTTTACTTCCTTGTTGCTTGTCCCGTCATAATAACCGCGGATCCTTTTCTTTTTGTCCAGGAGAATGAATTTCTCCGTATGTATGAAATCACCGGCCCCGCCATCACCTTCCGTGGCCACTACTTTGAACTGGTTCCTGGCAAGCAGGTAGATCTTCTTTTTATCGCCTGTAATAAATTGCCACTGCTCTCCCTGCACCCTGTATTTCGCGGCATATTCCGCAAGAACGGAGGCGCTGTCGCTCTCGGGGTCCACCGTAAACGAACTGATGACCACATCCTCATCGATCCCAAATGCTTTTTGCACCTTCACGAGATTGCTCGTCATATCCGGACAAATGGTAGCACAGCTGGTAAAAAAGAAATCCACGACAACGATTTTTCCATCCCAGTCAGCGCCCGTATAATCCTTTTTTGCCTGGGTCTCCAGGGCAAAATCAGGCGATACTGTACCGTATTCAGGCAACGGCTTCGCTTTCTTCACCAGGATATAGATCGCGAAAGCCGAAAAAGGCAAAGCGAATACCAGCAGGAAAAACCATATCGTCAGGTTCTTCTTCATTTCTTCACCGTTATCTCAACGGGCACCGGGTTGTCCGTATTAAAAGGAGGTGCTCCCGGTCCCGAATTCTTTTTGACGCTTAGGAACGCGGGAATATAGGCGAGCAGAAGTACCACGACCATTGTAACAAGCCAGGGTTTGAACCTGTCGAACAGTGCCACCCTGGGCTCATCGTGATAAGCTTCACTGACCGGGATCTCCAATTCACCGGGCACTGATCTCTTCTTAAAAATGGTTCCGAAGAAGATCACAATGAAAAGCATCCCGGCAATGAACATAATGATCCCTCCCAGGAGTGCCAATAATGTTGTGGGCACCCAGTCTGACCGGAAAAGCTCGCTTGTGGGGTCCAGGTAAGTGATCCCAAGATTGGTTCTCCTGGGTTCTCCTCTCAGCCCTCCCCAGCTCATTCCAAAGGAGAAAATGAGCATTCCAAACATCCACACATAGGGGATGATGGTGTTCACGGAAGGCATAAATATCTTCTTACCGCTCAGCCTGGAGTATATATACAAACTCATTCCCGCGATCCCAAGGAAAACCGGGCCCGCTACCGTCATAGGGAAATGCCCGGGCAGCCAGGCTGTAGTGTGCACCACGCTGTTCAGCGAATATGAAGCGTTGACGATCCCGGTAACGCCACCGAAAACAAAAAGGATCAGTCCCGCGATAAAATAGGCAAAGAGAAAACGGTCTTTCTCAAACCAGGGTAATTTCTTCATCCAGCCAAACAGGCCCTTTCCGCCGCGTTGTCTTCCCGCATATTCGAGAGAAGCAGCAATGGTGAAGGCTGTGATGAAACTTGGAATGGCAACGCCATAGGTCAGCAACCCGTGAAAGAATTTAACTCCTCTTTCGATCGTGGGATCACCATACTGGTGATGTACACCCACGGGGATCGAGAATAGGAGGAAGAGGAACAGGGCGATCCTGCCGGCGAGGTCGGAGTATAGTTTCCCACCGGCGATCTTCGGCAGAATGGTGTAGAACATAATGTAGGCGGGCAATAGCCAGAAGTAAACAAGAGCGTGACCGAAGAACCAGAATAAAGTGCGGGCGAGGTTTACATTCACGGTCCGGGTCCATCCCATCGACCAGGGAATGAGCAATACCAGCACCTCGTAAGCCACGGCTAGAGTGCAAACAAACCAGATGATGAAATTCACCAGGGTGCCGACCACAGCCAGTGGCGTTTTGGTTTGCGGATTTTCCTTCTTCCACCGGATATACATTTTCGCCCAGCTGTAGAGGGGAATCCAGGAACCGATGATAAGAAGGGCGGCGCCCAGGTAAAAAAGCGGGTGCGCCTTCAGGGGCGGGTAGAAGGTGTAGAGTACGGAAGCCTTT